>CAZZIC010000001.1:0-90588 GCA_964653985.1 uncultured archaeon
AGGAATCATATACCTCCAAATGCAGCTTTTTGGATCAAGAGCGAATAGGAAAGCACGATACCTATTGCGGGAAGCCTATTTCTCGGGGGTTGTTTCGCAGTAAAGAAGGGAAGGTCTTGAACGCGGACGTGAATGCCGCATATAATATCATAAGAAAAGCACTCCCAAATGCCCCCTGGGTGGACGGGATAGAGGGTGTAGGGTTTCACCCGTATTCTCTTGAGATCTGCTCTTGAGTGGAGTCGTGAGAATTCAATTTCGTTTCCAAGAAGGGAAATTAAAAAAAACCTTAATTCGTAATAAGGATTTATTTATTTTTTTATGCATCGGTTATTTTTTATTTGGTATTTTTCACATGAGGAGCAAAATCCTTTTCCTGAGACTTTTTGCTCAAGTCCTTCATTCCAACAATTAGGGCATAGGTAATAGTAAAAGCTTTTTTCTTTTGTTCTTTTATACACTTTGAAGACATTAAATCCACAGATCGAACAAGTAGCTTTTAATAAATATAATCTCCCACTTTTAGGAAGGGATAAATATGTATTACAGCTCTTATCACTACAAACAAGAAATCTTTTCTTTGCCCTTATTAATTTCATAGGATTTGAATTACATTTGGGACAATTAGAAGTAGTCAGTTTGTAATTAGTTTTTTTATTTTTATGAGGTTTTACCGTATAAGATTTCATCTTAGAAATCAATTTCTTTTTTTCTGCCCTAAATTTATCAAATAAATTTAGAAAATCTGATCTTACTTTATTAATAACATTTTGAAGGTTTTCATTATTTTTTTGGATATCTTCAAGAAGATTTTCAATATACTTTGTAAAATTAGGTTTTAAGAAAGGGAGCCAAACCTCTTTTAACTCTTCTATAAGAAATTTACCAAGATCGGTTATTTTATAACGTTTATGAATATTATATATCAAATCTCTATCTTGTAATATCTTAATTATAACAGGTCTTGTGGATTTTGTTCCAAGATTGTGTCTTTCCATGAGCTGCAATAATGTAGTGTCCGTATAAGATGGAGGTGGTTTGGTCTCTTTTTCAAGGAATTCAATAGATTTTATAGGAATTTGGTTTCCAGTAATTTCGATTGAAGAATCATATCTTCTTTTTAAGAAAGGAGCTATTTCTAGAAACCCAGGAGTTAAAAGACTAACTAAACGAGAGTTAAAGATTTCTTCTTTAATATCCAATGTGAGATTTGTTTTAGATTCTAAAGCATATTCTCCAAATAATGCTAAATAATGTCTAGCTAGAATATCGTAAACTCGCCATTCTAAATTATTTTTAAACTCCTTACTCTCTTTTTGGAGACTCTTAAGAGGTGTTATTGGAGGATGATCTCCGGCATCCTTTTTACCTTTGGTAGGCGTGATTCTATTATTCCTTAACAAATTTTTCGTATAAGATCCATATTTCTGAGATTGAGAGAATTTGCGAAGTTTCGAGAGATGGTCATAATTAGATTTATAGACATCACTATCAGTTCTGGGATAAGTTATGATTTTATTAAGATATAACTGATTCATAGTATTAAATGCTAAGCTAGCTGAAATTCCTAAGCTTTTTGTTAATAATACCAGAGCTTTAGAGGTATTCAATGGTTTAGGCGGATAACGTTTAATCTTCCTTTTTGTGTTTTTAATTATTTGAGCAATCTTTTCTGCTTTTATCTTATTAAAAATACTCCTAGAGATGGATTCTTCACTTTTTCTAAAAGGATTATCTTTATGGAAGCCTTTAAAGGAGGAATCTTTATATTTTAATATTGCTTCTATTGTAAAATAAGGTTCTGGAGTAAAATCCTTAATCTGTTTTTCTCTAAGATAAATTAGATAGAGTAAAGATGTTTGTACCCTTCCTATTGAAACAAAGTATCGTTTGAATTTCGAAAGTAGAGGTTTTAATGTGTTGGTAACTTCTCTCGTGGCTGAAAAACCAATAATTGCGTCTATAATTGCTCTTGCTTCTGCTGTTTCCGCCCAAGACCATTTGGGAGGTATGGTATTTTTAATCTTAGTTTGAATTTCTTTTCTTTGTAAGGAACTTAACCATAACTGGGAAACTGAAATTTTTTGATTCACGGATTTAACAAATGGAAGAGCATCGAACAATCCTATATTACAACCCTCGTTGTCAGCATCAGTTCCTATTATACACCTGTCGCATTTTCTACCGTACTCCTTTAAAGCATTAATATATGAATATGCATATTTTTTAGGGACTTTCTTTATAGAAGCAGAATTAGTTATTATCTCACGGGGGTCTGACTTCGTCCAACTTTTAAATTTGTCTGTATTCCTGTATTCCATAATATGTCCTCTTAATGGAACTACATAAACGTCTTTTGAAGGAATATTATAAACGCTTAAATATTTTGATTTTTTTATCTTTCGAACAGGGCCAATTGCTTCTGCAATAGCACTTGCTGCTTTATTTTTTTCTGAAATTATGAGAGTTGTCATTAGTAAACGTAAGATTGGATCATTCTTTTTTATGAAATAATATAAATTACCTTTTATAAATTAACATCCACACTATATCAGTTTATTGTTATTATTAAAGAAAAAATTTTCAACCCTATAATTAATTTTTATCAAAATGAAAAATAGATCGTCATGAAACTTCTTCTACCTAATAATAATGGTGATATTGATTTACATAGGAAGAGTAAAATAGACACTCGTGCCTCGGTTTCTTCCTTTTGAGCTTATCCAGATCTTTCCTTTATGAGCATTGATGATCCCTTTTGAAATATACAAACCAAGACCAGTTCCCTCTTCATTGAGTTGGTCTGTTAAGGGATTTCTAATTTTTTCAAATTTACTAAATAGATTCTCAATATCCCCATTTTCAATCCCAATTCCATTATCTTTTACTATAAAAAGGTAAAATTCATTTTCTTCTTTAGCATTTATTAAAATTTCCCCTTTAGGGGGAGAAAATTTTATAGCATTTGATAAAATGTTTGAAAACACTTGGAATATTCGTTCTGAATCTATATTGAGAATAATTTGATCCTCTAAGTTAGTGATAATATTAATCTGTTTTTTATTAGTTTGAAAGCTTAATTCCTTAATACATTCCTCAGTTAATTCTTTAATATCTGTTTTTTCAAGGTTCAGAGATAACCGCTTCTCTTCAATCTTCATTACGTCTAAAAGTTGGTTCATAAGCTTCTCTAAGCGAGAGACATTTTTTCTTGCTATATTAAGATCTTCTGTGATCTCAGGATTCAGTTCCCCTTGATGTTTTACTAAAATATAGTCTACATAGCCTCCTATGGAAATAAGAGGAGTTTTAAGCTCATGGGTGGCATATTGAATAAATTCATTTTTTATTTTATCTGTTTTTTTTAGTTTTTCATTTTGGAGAATGAGTGTTCTTTGGGAATCTTCTAATTCTCGAGTTCTTTCTTTTACTTTCTTCTCTAAATTCTTATTTAGCAAAGCAAGCTTTCTTTGGGAATTTTCTATATTAAGTTCATTCCTTTTCTTATCTGTAATATTTTGAATAATTGTTTGAACAAGCTTTTTATCTCCCAAATCTATTAAGGTCGAGTGAATTGAAACCCAAAATTCTTCTCCTTGATAATTGGTGATTTTTAATTCAATTGGTTCATAATACCTTTTTTGAATCAATTTTTTGAATCGCATTCGAAATAATGGAACTAATCTTTCTCCCTCCTTCGACTTCTTTACGAGTTCTAGGAAGTGTCTTCCCGTGAAATTATTTTTAGAAAAGTTTTCCTCCATAAAAGATGATAAAAGTTCCTCCATAGCAGAGTTATAATTAATAACATTACCTTTCATATCCATAATCCAAATAGCATATGGCGTATTTTCAAATAGATGTCTAAATTTTTTTTCACTTTCGGTCAAAGCTTTATGAGCTAATTTACGCTCTGTGATATTAATATAATTGGTTAAAACACCGATAACCGTGCCATCACTTTCCTTTAAAGGAATTCGATTTGTATCAAACCATTGAACTTGACCATCAATAGAAAGAATAGTTTCAGAATTTAAATTCGCTTTTCCTGATTTAAGGATGAGCTCATCATCTTCATATATCCTTTTTGCATCCTTCTTTTTCCAATTCAAATCAAAATCGGTTTTTCCAATGATCTCCTCAGGATTGTTTAATCCCGAAATGGCTGCAAAATTTTTGTTGCATCCGAGATATATTGAATTTTTATCTTTCCAAGCCACATAATTCGGTATATTGTCAAGAATGAATTGAAGTAACTCTTGCGATTTCTCAACAACTTTTTTAGATTTACGACTCTGTAATAATTTCCAAAATCTAATTTCCATTAAAGAACTGGAAATTTCTTCCATAAATTCTTGGGATCTAAGGCTTGTCTTATTTTCTTTTTGGCTTCTTTTAAAAATAAGTATGTGATTTTTCTCATTTTTTTCATTTGTAAAAGCTTTCCCAAAAAGATCAAAATTCAGATAAGTTCCATTTTTATGAAGAAGTCTTATTTCAACTTGATCATCTTTCCGTGGAAAATTTATCTCTAATATTTGGGATAAATGATTTCTATCCTTGGGATGAATAAAATCAATAATGTATTTGCCAAGAACTTTTTCTGGCATATATTCTAATTCTTTTTTAAACGTTTCGTCATTTAAATATGTTATTTTGTAATTTTTGTCAATAATAACAACTATATCTGAAATGAACTCGAATACCATTTCGCTAATAATTCCTAATTCAGTTAAGACAGAACTTTTACTATTATTGACCATCTTCTTAGATATCTACGAGGGGAGGAATTCACAAGTCTATTGATTATATAATTGATCTTTACTTTAAAAATAGGGAATTTTTTAAATTATTTCGTTATGAGTAGGAATACAAATTGAAGTTCTGGAAAAAACTCTAAAAAGTCTCTAATTTTCTCAATTAATCATTCAAAATTGGAAGGGTGAATTTAAAGGTCGAACCTTTGTCCTTTCCCTCAGACTCTACCCAAATTTTTCCTTTATGACTCTGAATTATACCCTTTGAAATATATAACCCTAAGCCACTCCCTCTTGAGAATTTTTCGAGATCTTTTTTTAATGATACAAATTTTTCAAATAAAAGATCCATTTCATGATTATTTAAACCTTTCCCATCATCTTTTACTTCAAATAAGTAGAAGTCCTCTTGCCGTTTAGCAGAAATTGTTATATTACCATTTGGGTTTGTAAATTTGACAGCATTGGATAATAAATTAGAAAAAACTTGTGATATTCTAAATGAATCAATTACTAAGGTTATGTTAGGATCTACATTGATATGAATGTTAATATTCTTTTTTCTAATTTGAAAATGTAGCGCATTTAAACTTTCATTGATGATATCATAAACATTAGCCTCATCGAATTCAAAATCCATTTTTTTAGCATCAATTTTCATTACATCCATCAGTTGATCCACATAAGCTTCCAATCTCTTGGTATTATGCAGTACTCTTAATAATTCCTCCCTAATTTCTTCTTTCAGTTGTTCCTCCCTTAGAAGAATTAAGTCGATATAACCTCCGATTGAAATTAAAGGTGTCTTTAACTCATGGGCTGCCATCGTAATAAAGTCATTCTTTAGTTGATCTAACTTTTTCAGTTCAATGTTTTGTTCTCTTAAGTTACTTTCCGATTCTTTTAGCTTCTGTTCAAGTTTAAATTTTTCTGTAACATCTATAAAAGTCCCTTCCACTTCTTTAGTGTTTTCCCCTTTCTTTCCAATAAGATGAGCATTGATTTGTACAAATAGATCTCCCTCATCAATATTTTTGAATCGGACAATTAAATTTCTAATTGATCCTTTTTCGAGAAGTAAATCATAATAGTTTCGATATTCTTCTTCAATCATAAAAAAATCTTTTATAGTTTCTCCTTTTAGAGATTTTGAAAGATCAAAACCCAATATATTATTAAATGCTCTATTATGAATCTTAATAGGTCCATTTAACCCAGTCTTAAAAAAACCTACATCTAAGTTATTGATCATGTCTCGATATGCTTGTTCGGATTCTCTAAGTTTTTTAGTTCGCTCCTCTACTTTTAATTCTAACCTTTTGTTCAGTCTTTTTAATTTTTCTTCAGATTCTCTTATCTTTTGTTCTGCTTTCTTTCGTTCTGTTACATCTCTTGAAACCAAATATCCTTTAAATTCACCTTTTTCATTTGTAAAGCCTTGCCCCTTTACCTCTAGCCAAATATATTCTCCTTCTTTATTTTTAAATCTTAATTCTGCTGCTCCTCTCCCTTTTTCTCTTCCTTCAATTAGCGCTTTATATGATGAGGTTTTATCTTCAGGATGTATATAATGTAATGCTGATTTTCCTATCAAATCCTCTTTTGTATAACCTAAGACTTTTTTATGAATTTTCTCATTAATGTATTCGTATCGAAGTTTATTGTTTATAACACTTATCAAATCATTGACGTTTTCGGTAATAAGCCGATAATTTTCTCGGGATTCTTTTAATTTTTGTTCCGCTTCTTTTTGTTTAGTAATATCTCTTATTATCCCGATAAACTTCTTTTGCCCATGCATTTCTACAATGCCGCCTTTTCCTAAGACAACTTTCCTTTTTCCTTTCTTATGTCTAATTGTGTATTCAACAGAAACTAATTTACTTGTTTCTAAGGATTCTCTCATACCATTAATTAACTTATCTTTTTCACCTTCTACTATATAATCGAGAGCATTTTTGTTTATCATCTCTTCAGGAGTGTATCCAAAAAGATCCTTAACTTGAGGACTCACATAAGTAATTGTACCATCGGGTTTTAGTTCAAATATCGCATCAGATATATTATTTACTAAACTTCGGTATTTTTCTTCTGATTCTTTTAACTTCTTTTCAAGCATAATCTTTTCAGTAACATCAAAGATCGTTCCCTCAATTTCTATCCCCTTAGATTTATTATCTAATAGAATATGAGAATCAACTTGTAGAAAAATCTTCTCTCCATTCCTTTTTCTTGCTCCATACAAGATATTTCGGGACGCACCTACTTTCATTATATTTGTCATATAATTTTGAAGTTCATGTTGGTCTTCCCATAAACTATATGCTGATGCCCCTACTAAATCGGTTTCTCTCTCATATCCAAAAATAACACATAATTTAGGATTATGATCTTTAATCATTGCTTTTTCATTGACCCGAAAAAACCCTAAATCGAGATTATTGATCATATTTCGATATTTCAGTTCAGATTCTTTGATTCTTTGTTCTGCTAATTTTCTTTGTGTTATATTTTCATAGGTAGTAAGAATTCCTTCTACTTCTCCTCGAGTATCTTGTAGAGGTATCCTATTAATATCATACCATACTATGTCTCCATTTCTTTTCCGGAAAGACTCTATTGAATGGTAATCTGCTGATTCTTTCTTTAATACTTGTTTTTCTTTTTGACTTATTTTTTGAGTATTTTGAAATAAAGAGGACCAAATTAAATCTTCATCCTTTTTTCCGAAGATTTCATTTATCTCCCCCATTTTATTAATTTCTAAGAATTTTTTATTCGCCCCTAAATAGTTAAGATTTTTATCCTTCCAATAGATCAGCTGGGGGATTGTATCGATTATAGTCTCAAGCATTTCCCGAGACTTTTCTATGGCACTCATTGATTGTTTAGGTTGAAGTAACTTCCAATATCGGATTTCAGGGACAGAGTCGGAGATTGTCTTTAATCGTTCTTCACTAAGTCTTATTTGTTTTTCCAAATCCTTTCTTATTGAAATATCACTTAACACTACAATACAGTTATTCGAATTAACTTTATCAACTCTTTTTATAGTTTTAACTTCAAACCATTTGTAATCTTCCTTCTTTATCTTCAATCGTACTTCAATGGTCTCATGAGCAGATAGTCCATTTTTTATTCTATTCTTTAATTTTTTTTTATCTCTCGCATAAACAATATTCCAAAGCGACATTCCAATTATATCCTCTTTAGAATAGGATAAGAGATTTTTAAGTTGAGTGTTATTGACACGTACTATTTTAAAATTATTTTCAATTTCAATTAGTAAGATTAAATCTTTAGTAATATCTTGAAAAAGGGAATCATAAATATTGGTTTCTTTTTTGGAAATCTGATTCAAGGGGAAAATAATTGCCTTATAATGGTTAAGCTTTTTATTATTATCAGGAAATGAAATAGCATTAAATAAGACATCAATTTTTGTATTATTTCCTAAACATAATTCGGTTGAAATATTTATAACTGATCTGGACCGATTTAAGAGTGATTTAATTTTCTTTTTTGAATGATTACTAAAAAATAGTTCTATTAAAGATTTTCCAATTAGCAGCTTTTTAAAATTATTTAAGATTTCCTCATTTTCTGCTTTAATATCAATTATTTTGCCATCTGTATCAATTTCCCAAGCAAAAGATCTAAGATTATCAATAATTACCTGAAAAGATTCTTCAATGGTACTTAATTCATCAATAAATGAAGTCAATTTGAGAAACCAAGGTTAGCTTATTGGAATTCCAAAAATAATTTACTTTATATAAATATAGTTAGACAACCTTAAAAATCTAACAAAGTAACATTTTAATCTGAGGTGTTGTTTTATGGTTATTTTTTTTATAATACAAAGATAAACCTAGGATTCAATTATGTCGCTTTTTTTTTAATCTCTATGAAGTCTTTGATATGCGAATTTTAGTCTTTGAAGCGCTGTAAAACATATTAAAATTGTAAAGATCCATAATAAAAGATATCGAAAGGAAATTAGAATTAATATAATCAAAAGCATTAGAAAAGTTTCTGATCTTTCCATAAGCCCACTTGAATAAAAAATAAATTTTTGATTTTCTTTATATTCATCTGTTTTAATCGCATGACCAACAGAAAGAAAAACTGTTATACAAAGGACGATTGATCCTAAAAGGAAAATTCCCGGAACTACTAAATTTATTGGGTCAGATAATATTATAGCTATAATTATACTCACTTCTACAGTTCTATCACATATCATATCTAATATCCCTCCAAAAACGGTTGTTTCATTGTACCGCGCGATCGCTCCATCAAGAAGATCTATAAAAAAAGATATAATCATCAAGATAATTCCACTACTTAGAATTATCAAAAAAGAGGTAGTAAAGACTGAACTTAAAAAGATTAAAACAGCAGAAATAACACCAAAACTTAATCCTAATAATGTTAATTGATTTGCTGAAAGCCTGTTTTTGAGAATTTTTGCGAAAAAGATGTCAAATTTTTTTTTCAATTTTGTTTCGGAGAGAAGTTTATCAAGCATTTTTTATAATATGCGAATAAGTAAAGATTATTTATTGTTTTTATGGAAATAAAATCTTTTAGATCATTCATTAGAAGATTGTTTTAGTAGATTTTATTAGTTTAATAGGCTAAAATAAATAGGGATGTGAATTTAAAATCCTCTACTCGTTAAACAAAGAGATTAAAATACAAAACTGAAACTTATATACATTATTAGAAATAGATAAATATTAGGAATATGTATTTATTAATAGTAAGACAATCAGAAATTTTTTTAAAAAAATGGATATAATTTTACCTTCATTTGAAGTTGATGATAAGGGAAGAGTTATTTGCAAATCACATACTCAGTATGAAAGTTTTATTAATTCATATCATGACTATTTTCAAGAAAGATATATTGAAAAACAATTAACATGTAAAACTTGCGGACACTATCTTAAAGATGATTGTTATTTTCCTAAATCGGAAATAGATCTTATTGAAGATGATCGCCAACGTAAACTTTTTGCTTGTAAACTCTGTGGAAATAAAATAGATAGACCATTAACAGTTATCCAGAAACTTTATTATAATGACCAATACAATATTGATATGCCTTTAATTTGTTGTACTTGTTATGAAAATTTAAGGGCAAATCGCCTGATGGAATCTAATAAATGGAGAGCGAATATTTTTCTCTACAATGCACTTTATGCTGTATATACGTTTTTATCCTTCGTCTTGTTTTTCTTCATTTATCAAATTAAAATATATTTCTTTTTCATTGCTACCCTCCCCATCCTCTACCTCTTTATTAAGAGCCTTAAAAAACGAAAAAGAATCATTAATGGAATGAAATTTTACGAGACTTATTTTTTGGAGGATAAAGATAAAAGTGAAAACCTTCCTTGAGTTTCTGTTAAAAATGAGACCCGGGTAAATGCTTCTATTCTTTGAATATTTCCTCTATGGTTTTTTTTTGTCTTGCTTCTTTTAATATTTCTTTCCAACGAGGTTCTATAACATCAAAAGCCTCTTTTGTTAGTTCCCTCAAGCTTTCGTCAGGATGGTTTAAAAAGCAGCCTATATAGGCTAATGCTCTCTTATCTTTAAGTTTCATAAAACTTTCGATAATATGTGCGATTCTAAATATATCAGGATCTTCTTTAATAGTTTCTTCCTTTAATTTTTCTATAATTCTCAAGGTTGCCTTAGGATGTCCAATTCTCCCTAAACTTTCTATGATCCTATTTACTACAATATGATCTTTTTCCTTTCTTAAAGCTTTACATAGAAGATTTACAGCTCTTCCATCCTTTAAGAGACCTAAACCTCTGGCAGCTTCAGCTCTTTCTTGCCAATCTTCAGAATGAAAGAGCTTTTTAATAAGAGTATTAAAATCTTTATCTCTAGATTCCACTGACATTCTATTTTATGTATTGATCTTTTGTTTTAATTCTTTATTTTTATGTTTTATAAGCTGAATCTTTAATGAAACCATATTCTTTAAATAAATTGAAAACAACTTTATTGATAAAATATGGAACAATATGTTTGTACTGTATGTGGATTTAATATGGTGGATTATCATCCCAACACCTGTCCTTTTTGCGGAGCTTCAAATAAAAAGTTTATCACTGCCAAAGAATGTTCAAACAACCGAAATATTATCACAAAAAAGGTTTCAGACCGAATTACCAGATTAAATAGCTCTCCCCCTTTCTCACTAGAACACGCTGCTTATTCTATAAGATCTAATGATAAAAAAATATGGATAGATTGTCCCTCTACTTTTGATGAAGAGTTTAAGGGAGTTAATTTTATTCTCTTCACACATAAACATTTCTTAGGAGCGGCAAACTTATATCAAAAAAACTCTTCGGAATTATGGATCAATAAGAGGGATGTTAATGGATTTTATGTAAAAAATCAAGTATTTGATGTAGAAAATGCTGGAGATTTTGAATTTCAAGGAATAGATGCTTATCATATAAATGGACATACACAAGGTTTTACTTTCTATGTCTTTGAAAGGAGTATATTTATTTGTGATTATATTTTCCTAAATGACATACGAATCTCCTTTAATCCATACGGTCCATCAGATTTAACCAGAGAAGGTGCTTTAAAGATGAATGAAATTATTAAGAATTATGCTCGGGAATTCCAAAACGTCTGTGGTTTTGACTATGTTGAAGATTTTCAAAAATGGATGAAAAGATTTGATACCCTATTAAAACAAATGTAAATAGAATCTTTAGTCTCGTAAAGAACTTTTATTCAAATATGGCAATAGGATTTTTTATCGATTAATATGAATTTCACATTCTTCACTATCACAGAAGATTTGACCTCTTGCTCTTTCTTTTATCTTTTCTAAATACATGGGTTTTAGATCTTGAGTTAATTCCTCATATTTTTCTTTAGAAATTTTTTCGTATGGTGCTTGTTCATATCCATGTTCTTTAAGAGGTAAAAAGGAGACACTTTTGAGTTTGTCTTCATAAGCACTAAGAAGGTATTTAATATCATTTGCTTCATTTTCTTTAAATGTTATAGTAACAGAAACTTGATTATCCGACCAATATTTTTGATAAGCAGCGGCGTTCTCTGCTTGCTCCCAAATTGTCACATCTTCCTTTCCCCTGTCAAAATGAGATTTTCTAACTGGAAATTCAATCAAATAGGTATTTTCGGAATATTTATCTTTTACAACATTATAACCCGCAGCTTTTGCGATGTCAATAAGCTCCGATCCTTCTTGTATTCGAACTCTTCTTATATAATATTCCGAATGGGCAAAGTGTATACCGTGTGATACTCCTGGCAAAAGACTAACAGTACCACTAGGTTTTATAGTGGTTAGTTTAATAGATTTTGGTACACTTAACCACGCTGAATATTTATCATCTAATTGTTTCAAATATTTATATCCTTTTTGGCACCATTCTAACATGGTATGTTTTCCATGTCGAACAAAAGCTTCTGTTATTCCCGTTTGAGATATTCCCATTCTCCTGTTTTTTAACATCACTGCATTGGTGACTTTTACAGGGGTGTTCACCAAAGTTACAGTTTTTGCGTACATGTAGGCAAACTTTAAAGTCTCTTTGAACTCTTCCCAATTCTCGTGTCTTGATGGATAAGTTTCAGCTAAACAACATAATTCAAAAGATTCTAATGTTTGCTCTCCACATGGATTAGTACCTAAAGCCTCTTTATCTTTATTATCTGGAGGATCACTCATTCTCGAATACTTCTTCGCATTTTCTAACCAAAATATTCCTGGTTCTCCATTTTTTGCTATTTGCTTTGCTATAAAAGAGTAATTTAATCCCTTTTTAACAATTACACTGTTATTACTTACCCATCTATGAGATTGGAGGGCAGATTCGTCTTGTTTTGCTGTTATAAATTCTTTATTACTTGGATCTCCAAGCGCTATTTCTGCACTTCTACGAACTCCACCCGCAATTACACATTTTCCAATAAAGTTCATTATATCTAAAATGTGTAAAGCAGAAATCTTTTCTCCGATATTTTGATTTAACAACTCTCTGATATTATCTACCATTTCTTTTAGGGGGGCAGGTCCAGAAGATGTACCCCCAAAACTCCTTAATGGCTCTCCTTTAGGACGGATCTTAGAATAATCAAATTCAGGTTGTGGGTTTCCATGGAAATATGCTTCCAATATATATTTTAATGCTTCGACCCATCCTCTTCTGCTATCCGGTATCGTGAAAGTAAATGTATTATCATCAGGTTTTTTAATCTTAATTTTCTCGCCCCCTCTAGTATCAAATCCTACACCCACACCAACCATTAATGAATACATAAGAAACTCAAATGGTTCTGTATATTTAATATCAATATCTTGAGTAGAGACAAATCCACAATTATTTAGGGCCATTGATCCATGTTCAGTTATAAATTCAGTTCCCATAATCCAAAAACCTCTTCCGGGTGGCGTAAACTTAAAGCTCCATATTTTTTCAAACATTCTTTCCGCAGATTCTTTGGCTTTTTCTTCTTCCCAAGGTACTTTCAGAGCGCGACAATGCTCCTTTTGAATAGAAAAACACCCTTCAACAACTCTTTGGATAGTTTCCCAAAACTCCTCCTTTCTCTCTCGATGTTCCACATAGCGGGCATACGTTCTTTTATAAATGAAATATCCAAGAGGACCCCACTCTGGTTGCTTATCCTTATAATTCTCAAGAAATTCTTCAGAGAGCTTGAAGCTTTTAATATTTAATTTTCCAATCAAGAATATCACTTTTTTATATTAGAAAAATGCAATACATTTTTAAAATCGAAATACAGAGTAATATGAACGCAATCTATGTATGAAGTATTCTATTGGAATTTTAAACTATTATATTATTTATTATTAATTATTAATTTATTCGAATAGATCTAAAAAGAGAATTTAACTCCAGAATTTAAATTTAGGATATATAAAAATTAAAAATCTGAGATCCTGAAATTTCACCAATAATTATAACTCTTTACTAATTGTATAAAGCTTTTTCGCTAATTCAATTATATACTCTTTATTTTCTAACTTTGAGACCCATTTTGAATGAATTGCATCAAATCCTAAATAACTCCCCAGAACCCCACCTAACATAGCCCCAACAGTATCTCTATCTCGGCTCATTAGTATGATTTGCATTAAACTTTCATCATAATTATAGGGTTCTCTTAAGAATGAATAGATCACGTATGGAACTGAATTTTGCGCAAGTACCCCAGATCCAATCTCGTTTTCGACTTTCCTTCTACTGGTATTATTCAATATAAATGTTCTAATTCGTTCCAACCTTTTTGAATACGCATCCGTCTTAGAGAATTCTATTAATATATCTAAAATCGTATTTCTTTCATCTGTTACTTTATACTCATCAGGATCTTTCGGGATAATTAAAGAGATTAATTTAGCTAATATTGCGGCGCCATCTATACCTAATGGATGAGAATGAGTAACAATAGCAGATTTTTTAGCAATACTATATAGATCTTCTCTATTATAAAAAAACATGCCCAAGGGTGTGATTCTCATAGAAGCTCCATTTCCAAACGATCCCTCCCCTCCAAATAATTCCTGGGCTACTTCTGTGTATTTCTTTTCTGTTTCTTCTACTATTCTGAAGATTGTGGGTGGTCCACTTCCATATCCTCTATGAGGTTCATTTTTGAAATTTTTATGAAATTGTTGCCCTAATCTCTCGGGAATTATTTTTCCCTTATTTTCGATTATTGATTCCGCAAGTCCAATTGCCATAGCTGTATCGTCAGTATATCTAACAACATCAGCTTTTTCAACAACTTCCAAGAGTCTTTGTCGGTCGCGATATCTAAAAGCTAGTTCCCCGATACTATCGCCCAAGGCAGAGCCGATAAATCCTCCAATAAATTTTGATTCTAAATCAATATTTTTCATCTTAATCACTTATCTAAGAAACCATAATTTAAAAATTGTTGAGGAGGTGAAATGTCAATATTTCGCTTATTTTCAAACCAATTGATGTAAAAAAACAAAAAAAAGTTAATTATTGTTTATGAGAGAATCCATATGGTCAATTCTTTTTTGAAGCAATTCTTGAGTCCCTATATCTTTTCTGTGAAAAAGATTCCCTTGTACATATCCAACACCCTTTTCTGCGATTTGTTCGGCTTTTTGTAAACGTTCTGCTATGCCTAATACACCCATAGCTCTGGAGGTTGTTGTATATATTTCTTTATTTTCCCGGTATACAGAAGCATAATAAAACTTAGCTCCTACCTCATTTAATTTCTCTTTATCAATATCAATAGGTTCATCTTTTTTAGGAGAAACGGGATATCCTTCAGGAGCAAGATATTTACAGACAGTAGCTTTCTTTTCAAATTCGATTTTCATATCAATCTCTCCATTAATGATGCTCTGACAAATATCGACGAAATTGGATTTTAGAATTGGCAATACATTCATTGCCTCGGGATCCCCAAATCTTACATTAAATTCAATTAACTTAATTCCCTTTGCCGTCTTCATAAATTGTCCATAAAGAAAACCTTTGTATTCTACGCCTGTTTCTGCCTTTATTGCTGCCACCACACTAGTCATATCTCTTAGGGCAGTTTCAACATCATATCGCTTTAAAAAGGGCATAAGATGATCCTCCATACTGTAGGACCCCATACCGCCAGTATTAGGACCCTCATCTCCTTCGTAAGCTCTTTTATGGTCTTGGACGATCGGAGTTGGTATTACTCTTGTCCCATCCACGAATGTTTGGAGAGTGAATTCTTCGCCATCTAACTTTTCTTCTAAAATGAAAGAACTTTTTTTGCTTATTAACTCTTTACAATAGTCAAGTATCTCTTGTTTAGAAAATAGATGATCTCCATATACTTTGACTCCCTTACCTCCTGTTAGTCCATCTGGTTTAACTACCACATTTTCTTCCCCGATGTTGTCAATATATTCCTCAACTCCTTCCAAAGAATCAAAAGATTTTCCTTCGACATTCGATGGAATATCATATTTTTCTAATAAATTTCGGGCAAAAATTTTTGATCCTTCAATTTGTGCTGCCTCAATTTTAGGACCCACACAAGGAATCCCACTTTTTTCAAGAGCATCCACAATTCCAATGCATAAAGGGGATTCTGGCCCTATTACGGCAAAATCGATATTATTTTCTTTAGAAAAATCAATTATATTTTTAAAATCTGATTCTGAACCAATTTTAATCCTTCCTTCGCTTAAATCCTCTAAACCCGCATTTTTAAAACTCATATACGCATATAATTTAGCTCCTCCATTTACTAACGCTTCTCCAATAACATGCTCTCGAGCACCATGTCCTACAACTAAAGTATTTACCATAATTTAACCACGTACATTTAAATATTTTTTTTTATAATTTCTACTATGTTATTTAAAATAGTTTAGCAATTAATTTTAACATTAATTATTAAAATTATTAAATTCCTATTATAAGAGATGCATAAATGAATCTTAAAAATTTAATAGAAAATTATAGAGTTCCCGTATCATTTGAAGAGGATTATAAAATAGACAATAACATAATGATAAAGATTTTAGAAGCAGCAAGATGGGCTCCCTCAGCAGAAAATCAGCAAGCATGGCGATTTTTAGTAGTAGATAAGATTAAGAAAAAAGAAGACATACTCTATGCAATTAAGGAACAAGATAGTAGGTTGAGTTCGACTTTACATGAAATTAAGAAACCAAAATTAAGTCCTAGTTTTCAATATACAATTGATAATTACAACGCAAAAAATGCCAAATACTTAGAAAAAATCAAGATCAAGAATTCAGAAGAACTTAAATGTGTTCAATCCGCTTCTTTGTTTATATTATGTGTTCACAGCGAGAAATTTTACGGGAAAATGTTTGGAGATACGGATATTGGTGCCGCAATTATGAATATAATCCTTATAACAGAAGAATTAGGATTATCCACGAGATGGATACGTAATTTTAGCAGAAATATTATTATGGATAAGTTTGGTATTCCTTCCCATTTTAAGATAGATGCTATATTGGCAATTGGTAAAAAAAGGGGTTCTTCGGAGAAAACAGAATTAGCAAAGAAAGATTTTAAAGCTTATTTTTATCAGAATAAATGGCAAAAACCGCTGGAGGCTTCATTATTGAAAGTTGAAAATGATCTCCCTAGTTATGATGTAGAGGTTATTGATACAATATTAGATAGGAGGTCAATTCGAGATTATAAAGAAGCTGAACTAATTGGACACAATCTTATAAGAGAATTAATTAAAGCAGCAATGATGGTACCTCTAATGATTAATAAACCATACATAAAATTATTGATTATTGATGATCCAGAAAAATTGGATGAAATAGCTAAGAATTCTAAGATTATTGTAAAACAAAGCCACGTTCAAGAGGTTCCTTTGATTATTTCTGCAACTTTTGATTGTTCTAATAATGCTCCTGCATTTTATGCTGAGACTGATACTGGGGCTATTTTGCAAAACATCCTCTTACGAGCTTTTTCATTGGGAATAGGTTCTTGTTGGATTGGTGCTTTTAGTAGAAAAACCACGAGTAATGTCCTCAACATCCCTCCTAATTGGCATCTTCCTTCACTTGCAATTTTTGGGTATCCTGACCATTATCCATCCCCTACCCCTCGTAAGGATTTAGGAAAAATTGCCTATAAGAATAGTTGGAAAAATAGGATAGAAAAGAGAAAACGCTCTCTCTTTCCCAATTACCATATATTTAGTGTTTTCACCAGAAAAATAAAAAATACTAATGTGAAAACACCTTTAAGACAAAGAAATGTTGGAGAGTTAGAAGGCATCCCCGAATTTAAGCGGTTAGAAGATGAATAAATTATGATTTGAGTGTGCTTTTAATTCTTAAAACTATGTAGTCTATCTTTTTTTTAAATTCAAGTACTAGGATAACTTTCCTATTAATCTCCTCTTTCAATAAGGTTAATATTCATAAAATAAAGATTTAAGTAAATAATCCTCTTTAATTTATTAGTCTTTAAGAAATTAAAATATAATAGAATAGAGGATATTAAAGTGTCGGAATTTATTAATGAAATTGTAGAACTAAATGAAGATAAGGTGAAGGAATTACTGGATAAAAAGATTGAGAGCGAAGATCCTCAAAAAATCATGAAGGAGGTCAGAGAAGCGATGAGTAAGATCGGAGATAAATACGAGAATAAGGAATATTTCTTACCAGATCTAATGATGTCAGGAGAGATCCTAAAAGATATAATGAATAAACTGGGGCCCAAATTAAAACAGACACAAGAGTCAGAACTTGAAGGAAAAGTTTTATTGGGTACAGTGAAAGGAGATATTCATGACATCGGGAAAGATGTTGTAAAATTCATGCTGGAAGCGAATGGAATAGATGTAAAAGATTTGGGCGTTGATGTACCCGCTGATAAATTTATAGAAGCAATTAAAGATTACGAACCTGATGTTGTAGCTTTAAGTGGATTTTTAACTTTAGCTTTTGATTCCATGAAAGAAGCGGTTGAAAAGATAGAAAGTGCGGGACTCAGGAGAAAAGTTAAAATTATGATTGGCGGAGGTACAATTGATGAGTCTTTAGTAGAATACACTGGAGCAGATGCTTTTGGTGAATCAGCTGTAGATGCTGTTAACATCGCTAAAAAATGGATTAGAGGTGAAGCTTAAAAATGGAAAAATCACCCGAAGAATTATATAATGAAAGAATGGAACGTGTATTAACCACAGTAAGTCTAAAAGAACCAGATAGGGTACCAATCACCCCTATGGGCATATTTTATGCAACTGAACAAATGGGGTTCACCAAGAAAGAAGCAATGTATGAACCTTTTAAACTGGCAGAAGCATTTTATAAGGTATATAGCCCCATGGGTTGGGATATGGTCCCTCCATTATTAGGTATTTTTCCAGCTGGAGTATTTGATCCGTTAGGTGTTCAATTCTTTAAATGGCCAGGTGCTGAGGATAAAGAACAGAGATTAGATGATGAAGTTCATTTCCAATATGTTGAAGGAGAATATATGGATGCTAATGAATATGAAGATCTCTTCCGTGATCCCACCGGATTTGCTTTAAGAAAGATGTTTCCTCGCCATTTTAAAAATCTTAAGCCATTTCAGATGTTTCCGGGTCTTGTTAATTTGTTTAGTGGATATGGAGCCTTTATGAATATACCAATGTTTTTCGGATTACCCCAGAGTCGTGAAATGATGGAAAAAATCGGGAAAGCAA
Source organism: uncultured archaeon (assembly GCA_964653985.1). Taxonomy (GTDB): domain Archaea; phylum Asgardarchaeota; class Lokiarchaeia; order Sigyniarchaeales; family SOKP01; genus CAZZIC01. Next base: position 19,020 of record CAZZIC010000001.1, read on the forward strand.
GTAAATCTCTTTTTGAATATACTCAAGCAAATGAAAAATATACGAAAGATATGAAAGAAGCAGGATATCCCACATGTTTTTCATTATTTGTCCAAGCTCCGTATGATGTTGTGAGTGAGTTCCTTAGAGGAATGCGTGGTGCAATGCTTGATATGTTTAGACATCCAGAAGAATTGAAAAGGTTACTAAATATGTTAGTTCCATCTTCAATTCAGAGTACAGTTATGCTGGCCCAAATGAATCCTGAGAATAATATTGTCTTTATTCCTCTTCATAGGGGAGCAGACGGCTTCATGAGTAGAGAGCAATTTGAAGAATTCTACTGGCCAACATTAACAGCAATTATGGAGGGATTAATTGGAAATGACCTTATCCCTTGTCCATTTTTTGAAGGTGGATATAATGAAAGACTTGATTATTTAGGCGAATTTGCGAAGAAACATCCTGGTAAAATGATCTATTGGTTTGATAGAACTGATATAATCCATGCAAAAGAAGTTTTCGGTGATTATGTTACTATACGTGGCAATGTTCCGGGATCTATGTTAGCAACGGCTACTCCACAAAAAGTCAAAGATTATGTGAAGAAAATTATCGATGGATGTAAGGAAGGAGGAGGATTTATCGTAGACGGAGGAGTTTCGGGAATCCCAGATGAAGCAAAACCCGAGAATGTAAGAGCTATGACAGACGCTGTATTTGAATACGGAGAATATCGAAAATAATAATCATTAGTCTTTTATTATTATCTTTTATCTTTTAACTAAAATTTAAACCATTTTTTTTTTATTATTGAAATCTTATCATAAAATCTTTTTTTGAAATCAGTTCTTTTTTATCTAACCGTTTAGGAGTCATATTTATGTTTATAAACCTCTATTGTTAGTTTCATATTTGAAATTATATTCTCACAAGAGATGTTTATCGATATATTTATTAATTAATCTGGTGAAAAATTGAAATGATTCCCTCAAAAAATTTAGTTAAATCTAATTGATCGGTTATGTAAAGAATTACTAAAAGAGAAGTAGGTTAATAAATCTAGAAATTTTGGTGTTAAAAGAAACGTTTATTAAATCAAGAAACAATTATGTTATTATCTATAAAGTTAACCAACAGAAGTCATAATTATCATGTCAGAAAGAAAAATTAAAAAAGCTGCTCAAATCATTATAAAGGCAGGAATGTTACCTTTTCCTGTTACAGAAACGTTAAAAAAATTAGTTGAAATTTTATATAAAGAAGAAGAGCTTGATTTTATTATTAAAGCATTCAAACGTCGCGCTTCTCAAACATTGGAACAATTAAAAGAAACTACTAAGATGCCAGAAAAGGATATTCTTCGAATCACGGAATCTCTAGCGGGAAAAGGAGCGTTGTTTAATCAACCCAATTCAAAAGGGGTGATGGTTTATAGGTTATTACCATTGATATTTGTAGGAATTTTTGAATATTATCTTATGAAAAAAATTGAATATACGGAAGAAGAAAAAAAAGTTGCAAGACTTTTTAGTGACCTATTCGATGAATTGAGAGATATTGTTCAAGATAAATATGAAGTATTTCTGCCTGCATTTAGGAACGTCCCTCCCTTGGATCGAACAGTTCCATTCCATGAAGATTCAGAGGGGGATGAAATCACAATAAAAGTCAATAAAGAAGTTGAAACCCCAAAAGAAAAAGTTATAACGACCGATCATATTGAAGAAATAATACATAAATTTGATGATATTACAGTCGGACATTGCTTTTGTAGACAGCATCAGGATTTATTGGGAAATCCTTGCGAAATCACAGATTTAAGAGAAAATTGCTTTACATTTGGGAAATCGGCAAGATTTGTAGCAGAACAAGGATTTGGCAGAAAAATCACAAAGGAGGAAGCTATTGACATTATTAAGCAATCCGAAGAGGAAGGATTGGTGCATAAAGCGTATCACCCCTTTGGAAAAGTTGAAAAATTGGAAACTAGTGTATGTAATTGTTGCAAAGATTGTTGTGGTACATTCAATCTATGGAAAGAAGGAGTTCTACCAATGATTAACTATACTAACTTCCTATCGGAAATTAATGAGGAGACATGCATCGGATGTGGAACATGCATAGAAAAATGTCCGGTTGATGCCATAACTCTGAATGAAAATGATAAAGCTGAAAGAAACCCCGAATGGTGTATTGGATGCGGGATTTGTGCTCATTTCTGTCCAGAATCAGCGATATCTTTATTAGAAGGTAAGAGAAAGGTATTTGTACCCCCACCTAAATTAAGAGAATAATTTATCTGTATTCTCTTGTTTTATTTAAAATAATTTAGAACAAGCTTTTAGCTATTAGTATTCTAATTCTTGTTTAAAAGTATCAATTACACTACAAATCTCATTAATTTGTATTTTAAACTCTTTTGGGTTCATCTTTTTTAACTCTTCAAAATTTGTAATGATTTCTTTTAGTTCATTTATCCAGAGGTTCATCAAGATTTCTTTTTCTTTATTTTTAACCGCTTCATTCATTTCTTTATGGATCTCAGATTTCATTTTTTGAAGAAGCTTTTTTTCGTTAATGGAGTACGATATCTTCAAAATGTCCTGTTCACTCCTTAAATCGTCTAAATCAGAAATGAATTTATTTTTATAGTTCAAAAGTTCATCGTTGAATTTTTTGATCATATCCATAATGATTTCTTCTTGATTCTTAATGTGTTCTTTTATATCTTCTTGACTACGAGCTAATTTATTATCAATAGCATCAACTTTAGTATTTAAGGTTTTAAATTTTTCTTTTAAATCTGAAATCTCTTGTTTAAGATTCTCTTTTAAGTCATGTTCTCTCTCTAATGACTTTTTTTGATTATCTTGAATTTTTTGCGAAAGTTTTTCTTCCAGATTTTTAATTAATTCTTTTGCCTCATTTTTAGTTTTTAAAAGTCCTTTTCTTACTTCGGCTTCAATTCGTCTATTATCTTTTTTAATTTCATTTTTAAAACTATTCAAATCTGTTTGTACTTCTAGTATATCCTCCTGTGTTGCGTTTTCAACTTCTTTCTTCTTAAACATAATTATTTACTCACAACCTCTTCTTTAACATGTTCCTCTGATATAGGTTCTGGTTCAGATTCCAACCTTTCAAAATTAAGTAAAGTATTAAGTTTTACTTCGAAATCTTCCATAAAAATATCTAGTTCTCTATTGGTTCTATTAACCCGTTCAATTAAAGAGCTAATTGGGGTATTTTTCAGACCAACAATTAGATCTCGAAGTGATCGCATATTCTCATTAAAATGATTAATTATCTGTCCTTTTATTATCTCAAGATTTTCAAATCGTTCTCTTAACATTAAATAGGTCTCATCTTCTTCCGTTTCTTCTTCCAGTACTGTTTGAGTAATATCGATTTCGGGTTCTTTTTTAATCGTAAATGATTCGATATTTTCCGTATTCATAAACAGATTATTCAATTCATTGCCAGTTTTATCAACTTTATAAAGAAATTTTTGGCTAAGATCAGGGATATCCTTATCTGGAAAAATGTTTTTGAGCTCCTTTAGGTACGTATAGATAATTAATTCAAAAGCTTTTTGAACATTCTCACCTGTTTTTGCCGAAATTACAACAAATGGTAATTCTAATTCTTCAATTTTAAGTTTATCAATTATTTCCTTTAATTCTTCCTTCCCTGATATTAAATCAAGTTTATTTCCTACAATGAAAGGTAGACATTCCTCAGAATGCTTCTTTAAGTTCTTTAAATAGACATTTTTTAGTTCTTTAAATGATTCTTTCGGTCTAGATAAATCAAATACGAGAAAAGCGGCATCAATATTGCTGAAAAATACAGGGTTGAAAAGATTGAAAGAACGTTGTCCGCCAATGTCCCAAATATTAACCTTAATATTGTAATTGTCCTCTTCAAGTTTGTAGTTCTTTTTGTTGATTGAACTTCCAATAGTAGGTATATATCGTTCTGGATACTCACTATTCGTAATTCTATTTACAATAGAAGTCTTTCCCGCACCTCCTTGACCAAGAAGGGTTAATTTTATGTTCAGTTCATCTACCATCAAATCAAATCAATACCTATCGTTCCCCAAGTATTATATAATAAATATAAAATTAGAGATATTTAAATTTGATATAAAAGTAAAAAAACAAGAATATAATTCAGAGAGATTTTATATATAAAACTAATCTTCTGGTTCGAGTTCTGGAGGTTCTGGTTCAGTTGGCTTTGGCTCTGGTGGTTTAAGTTGATTTCTAAACCTTTTTCATACTTTAAATTACTCTTTTTGAAATATTATTTCATTTACTTACAGTTAAAGTTAAAGAAATTTTTTACCAATGAGCAGTTGTTTATTTATTGATAAAACTCCTAAGAGCGATAGTAAATATTCAATGTTGATTATTTAGAATTATATACTTTAAACTTTGGTAATGAATACTTAGTTTAAAAGCAATTTACTCTAATTATTCACGGAGTAAATCTAATAAAACCTTATCTTAAATAAGAATCTATATGAATTACATCTGTTAGGTACAAAATTTAAATTCTCATAATACTAATATGATTATAGATAAAAAATTCCATAAAGTAAATCAAAATGTCGGAGGAAAAACAAGATCCCCCAAAAATTTTATTACCTAAACAGGGAGAAATAAGGGCACTGGAGGAACCTGAAAAATCTTTCTCGATTCAGGAAATATTTGAAAACATTACACCACATACACCTAAAATCAAACTAGTGAGTAATTTAGGCTCAAAAAAAATTTCCACATTATTTAACATCTCAGCTTTGACAAAAAAAAAGAAATATGGCAGTAAAGAATCAATTAAACTGGGAGAAAATGACGAAGAATTAATTGATGCCACTTTATCATTAACAGAAAATATAATCTTCTATCCTAAAATTGAATTCAGAGGAGAAGGGAAGTTAACAAAAGCTCAGAAGCAAAAAGGAATTGAGAAAAAAATTATTATCAAATCAGTACATGGGGGGATTAGGAAATCGGTACCGGTCGATGGTGAAGGAAATTATGTTAAAAAGAAAAATATTGAATATTATAAAAGAGAAGATGAAGAGAGTAAACTTCCGGTTTACCCTTCAAACTTATATAGTGATAAAAATCCGAGGAAAATAACTATAAATGAAGTAGCGGAAATTGAGAGAATTTTAGACACTAATATTCAATCTAGGTACATCTTGTTTCCTGTTGAAAGTCAGGATGATTCCGAATTTAAAAATCTGGTAAATAATATGGAAGCGGTAGGACCGCATTTCTTAACATTCAAATTCAATTATCGAAAAGGGACAAACCAAAAGGATGCATTTCTTGTCTTAATTGAGGAAGACGGTAATGAATATATCTTGATGTGCGTTGGGTTACAAATGGATATTAAATGGGTTGGTTTGGAAGAGTTGCCCGAAGAGAATCTTTTTTTCTTCGAGAAGTTGGACCTAGATTTAAAAATCTAGTTATTCTAAAAAGTTACGAGTTTATCTTAATATTGAATTAAAGAGAGTCGAAAAAGATGAGTTTACAATTCGGCAATTATAACTTCGAGATTTTTATAACAGACGAAGATCCCAGATTAAATACAAGAGTTAGAGCAATTCCCAGATTTAAACTTATAAAAAAAATAAAAAAAACTCTTGATGGAAAAGAAGTCCATAATACAAAGAGAGCTATTGTACCGTATGATAATGAATTTATGGAAAGATTAAGATACGATGAAAATTTACTTCAAGAATTTTTAGAAAATGATAATGAAATTGATTTAGAACTAACAGGAAAAAGAATTTCAAGAACATTTCGAATCTTATTAAACCAAGACAACGAATTATGCTATAACTTTACAGAATATCAAATTCAAAAAGATCGACAAGGGAGAATTATTCCATGTGTAGAATGTGGGGAACTTTTTTGCAAACACCAAGTAAAGAAAAGAACAAAATCCAATATAAACGAGGATCAAAAACCGGTTATATTCATCAAACCGATGATGCTAGATAAATTGGAAGCAATAAAAAGATGGTCATTTGGGCGAAGTTATCAACTCAGGCATGTTGATGGATTAACATTTAAATTTTGCTATGAATTATCCCAAAAACTTCATAAATCAGGTAAAATGGTATTAATGGCACCCATAGAAGAGAATACGCCCCAGAAAATCGTTCTTAGAAACAATACAGCTCCATTTTATGCTTGGTTAGAGGGTCGAATAAATGGGGACAAATATGCTTTGATATTACATCGTGCTACTCTAAAAATTGTGGATTGAAATAGATTATAATCTTTAATGGAAAATTAAGCAAAAAAGATTAAAGAAAAAATGAAAAAAATCATAACTTTAGCAGAAAGAAAATTTGGAAAGGAATTTGGAAACTACTGGCTGGGTCCTACATTCAGTGCTAATAAAAGAATTCAACAAATTACGGATGATTACAAGCTTGCTTTCCTTAAAAAATTCTATTCTCTTCCTCCCTCTTTTATAAACCCTATTAACAAAGATAAAACGTATCGAAAACTACCCGATGATCTTATAGTATCAGTTAAACGAGATGGAAGTTATTTCACCTATGTTTATGATATACATTCCGAACCAGTTTCAGTTTTTTGTAACTCGCCAAATGCCAGGATTTTATATAATCTCCCCGTGAATCGAGAACTGGAGCAAAGAATTCCAAAAATAAACGAAAATAAATTAGGTTCGTTGAAGGAGCTTTTAAATGAGATCATCGGTGAAAACATATTCAAGAACTTTAAGACTATTCACAAAATTGTTTTAGCAGGAGAGCTTTTTTCTAATGTTGAAAAAGAGAACGATAGACCACGAGTTTATGATTTAGTTAAGGTAATGTTTAATCCTGAAAGTTTAAAAGAATTAGAAGCGATTCATTTTGACATTTTTGATATTATTTCTATTAATGGTAATAGTCTGATAACACTTCCCTACAAAAAACGCCTCGATATTTGTAAACTTTTGTTTTCCATCAATGATGAAAATAAAGCTAATATAATTGAACATAAAACTAAGGTTAAATCTAAAGACACTTACAAATTATATGAGCGATGGGTTCAGAAAAAGCATCACGAAGGAATAGTGATTCATACTAAATATAATATGTCCTATAAAATAAAGCCAATATTCAATATTGATGCGGTGATTATTGGGTTTGTTGAATTACTGAAAGAAAGTCTTCTTGAAGGTGATGAGGGTGCTATTAGTTCGTTATTGTTAGCATTAATGCATGAAGATGGAAGTTTTCAAGAGTTATGCCGTATGGGAGGAGGTCTTTCTTATGAACAAAGAGTTGAGTTATTTAACCTTCTAAAGCAAGATGTTGTAAAATCTAGTTTTAGAGCCTCAAAACAAGATGGAAGGGCATTTAGATTTGTAATTCCGAAATATATTGTCCAAGTTGATTATATGGACTACATTATAGAAGATAGTAAGGGTAAATCCATTCAGAGAATGAATTTGAAATTTGAGGATAACAAATGGATTCCCATAAAAAGCATACCTTTTGTTTCTCTTATATCTCCCCGCTATGGTGTAATGCGAAGTGAGATAGATAAAGAAAAATATCCTTCTCTTGCATATGTAAATCCAAAAGAGGTTAGATATGAGGATGTTAAATGTAAGCAGATACTCGATTTAGTTCCGATTGACCTTATTGGATCCCAAGAGGTTTTAGAAAATCTACCTAAATCTAAAATATTATTTAAAGTTGTATTTGAAGGTGAATGGACAGGTTATAAATCGGGAAGAAAAATAATTCTCTGGCAAACAAATAAAAAGGATTTAAATCCTTCTTTTCCAAATTATATTGTTTACTATGGAAATTATAGTTATACTCGACGGAGTCCTTTAGAACAAAGAATTTATCCATTCAACAGTTTAGATAAGGCAATTGATCATATAAACTGGGTTTTTAAAAGACCTGATAGTAATCAAAAAGGTTTAATCAACAAAAGTGGTAATGGTTTAAAGAGATCAATAAATACACCTCCATTTGAGCTATTAATCGATAAAGGACATAAAGAAAAAATTATTAGTGGATTAGATTTTCTTATAAAAAAAATTTTATTCAATGAAGAGTTTAAAGTAGATTTGGATTTGGATGATTTGGATTTTGATTTTGAAGAATTAGAAATGGAGGAACAAGAGAATCAAGAAATAGATAATGAAGTAGAAAAAGATTTATTAGATAAAATGTTAGAAACTGATCTAGATGATATTGACTTCGAAGATCTTTAATTAACTGATTCTTTCAAGGACTTCCATCAATAAAGAGGGAATTTCCATAATCTTCGTGATATATACAATCTCCCCTTTTGTTTTTTCTAAAATCCATTGGGCATATCTTTTCGAATAAGATCTTGTATTAACACCTAATAGAAATTGAACACGTTGGTTAATATATTCTTCTAACTGACTTTTTATTTGACTTTCACTCTCGCTGAAGGCACAATCTGTTAAAAGAAAGCAGAGTTTCCTTTCTGTACGGGTTTTTTGAAGTTCTTTTGCTCCCCATTCTAAAGCTGCTTTAACTTGAGTCCCTCCCCGAGCCCTCAAATCAAGTAACTCATCTGCCACATCCTCAAGATCTCGTTGATCTCCGAATTCTTTGACTATGTGAGTATTAGACTCAAAAAAACAGATTGCTACTTCATCAGCTTTTAAGGTACCTATTAAAACCATAACTGCTATGGAACATGCGGCAAGTTTCATCCCACTCATTGAACCCGAGATATCAAGTAAAAAACAAATTGAAACCCTTCCTTTTTCAGTTCTTTGTACTAATAAATCCTCAGATGTAATCATTTCAATTGATTTTCCTTGCATTAAAATATTCTCAATGGTGGCATCAATATTTATTAAGTCCATATCATCTCCAAGAATAAATGGTCTCAATTGAGTAGTTGGAATTAAACCCTTTTCTCCACTACCTCTTTGATTAGAAATAATATTCATAGCAATTTTGATTAGAGCATCCCTACATAAACCTTTAACAAAACCTTTTAGATGGCTGGGGACTTGGGTTCGGTGATAAAACCACTGGATGAGTAAATTTTCTCCTGGTCCTGCATTTAAGGATTCCGCTACCCTTTTCTGAGCCCTTTTCCCTTGCTTTCCAGCAGCCTGGAAGGTTTTTCCCATATCATGATGAGAAAGTGCTCCAAGTCCAGGATAATTATTTTTTTCAAGAGCAATATCTATTAATTCATTTATTTGAGGTCCAGTTAATTTAATCTTTTTCATAATTTTCGCATATCTTTCAAAATTACCAATGTTTTGCTGGTACATTGATTTTAAAAGTTTATAATTACCACCAAATATTTCAATGATAATATCCTCTTTGACACCAAGTTTTTTACCAATTTTTATAACTTCTCCTTGGTTTAGGGGGACCAAATTAGAAACTAAAGATCTGAGGGAATTTTTAAACTGATCCTTATCATGTGCTGATTCTAAACCTTTTATCCCCGATTTCAAGGCGTTTCCAACAAAGGTTCCTTGGCAAGATTCGAATTCACTTTGATCTGATAAATTCATTAATTCATTCGCTAAGTCTGTGAGATTATAACTTGCTTGTCCGTTATTATTAAGATAATCCATTATTTTTCTTTCAATAAGTTCATTAAGCATTTTTCGCCATTGTGGATGTTCCGCCTGGGCTTGAAAAAGCTCCGATAAAGAAGGAGATGGATTTTGTCTTGTCCATTCTTCAAATAGTTTATTCGTTAAATTGGAGTTAAACTTTTTATCCAAGGCTCTGGAAATGTCAAATGAAGAATCAGCATCTTTCTGAACGCTATTTGAAAATACTTTATTTTGATCAAATTGAGGGATATGATTTAAAACGTTAGAAACCTCATTTAAATCAATAATGTTATCAATTCTATCAATTAAACCGTTCGCAAGAGTGTTGATTTGAGATTTTTCCATACCTACTTGATCGAGATAATTTAATGAGCGTGCTGAGGCTCCAACCTCTTCTGAATTCATTACATTATTAAGAGAATTCTTGAAATCCATATCACCCATCAAATATTGAGCTGTAAGATTAATCCATGGCGTTTTTGCTTGATCTAATATATCTTCCCCCCAATTTAAGTTTGTTGCTGATTGAATATCTGAAGGAGATAAATTATTTATCTCCCGTAGGATTGTTTGATGACAGTCTTTTTTTAGATCGTTGATATCTTTTATCCCTTGTTCTAAAACATATTTATAATTATCTCTTTGCTCTATAATATCAACTAAACTTCGAAATGGTTCTTTATCTTGATTTGCTTGGTCATATAGATTATTAACAAAATCCATTAAACCGGAAAATTCTTCCATAGCTTTATCAATTAATTCTTCCGTATCCAAATTACTGATATCTAGTTTAGAATCCATTAAATCTAAAAACTCTTCCATAAAATCAGTTTTTTTATCGCTTGTTGCTTCAATATCTTCTTTTTTTTGTCTCTTTCCAGCTTTATTTTTATCTTTCTTTTCAAAAATAATGTTGAATGCAATTTCTTGGGCAATTGATTGATCCTCTATAGGTGTAGTCAGTACAGCAGCATTAATAAAGTCGTCAGGAATGAGATTATGCTTACGGTAGTACATTGCAGTTATTAATTTAGGTATCGCTATTGCTTGGCGAGTACTAGGGATGTTTTTAAGTCTGCCTTTATTCCTTCGCATTTGATAAATAAATTCAATCGTAAATGAGATAGGATTCCACTCTAAGATTTTGTTATTTGCAAAATCTCCGATATTACCTTTATCTATTCTTCTCATCCTGTTTTTACTCATTCATCAATATTTAAGTATTCTATTTAAGAAACTCCAACAACCTTTGTCAAAATGTGCTTAATAAACTTCTTAACATCTTTTCCGGGTCTAAGTTCTATTGAATCTTGCAAAATTAGTTTTGCAGATTCAGCGATTAATTTATTATCCACACTAGTATTGAGTCGATTTGCTCTTTCTGAAACAAATCTAGCAAGTCCTATACTTGTCCTCAAACTGGGTGGCCGTTCAACTTCAGGAGCGTCCCGGCATTGGATCATTAATTCGATGATCTTTTCTTGCGTTAATGCTGAAAGATTATATTCTGGACAATTTGAAACCATTATCTTCTGTTCTAATGACTTCGGGGGATAACTTAGATGGATCCAAACTTTTATTCTATCTTTTATAGCAGAGGGTAATCGTCTGGTTCCTTTCAATTCGGTAGGATTCATCGCCGCAATTACATAAAATTCATCTTTTGTCTTCAACCATGTCTTCAATTGAGGAATATACAAGCGACGCTCCTCCATAGCATCTAACATACTATTTAGAACATACTCATCTCCTCTATTCAATTCATTTGCTAAGAAGATACCTCCTTTGAGAGCAGCCAAAGAAAAAGGACCCGGGATATATGAGTCTGGTGAAAATCCGTATTTAAAGACCAATGTAGGATCGAATGAACCGATCAGTGTGGAAGGCCGTATTAAATCAGAAAAAGTAACCCAATGAAACTCCCTTTCAAGATCGTATGCAAATTTACGACACAATGCTGTTTTACCACATCCCACGGGTCCAACTAAGCCAACAAATAAACCCGCATTATAAGCATCTAGCATTGCTTCATAAGCGTACTTATATTGACCTTCTAGAACTAAATTAATATCCTCGCGGATATCTTCTATTTTACTTTCTTGAATCAATTTTGAAAATTCTTTAACTTGTTGCTTGGACATTTATTATACACTTTTTTAAATTATTTTTATTAGGAATTTATTTATAAGGTTTCAATTTTCGAAAAATAATTCCGTTTCTGTAGGTTGAACAACTATTGGAACCTCATAATTTAATTTTTCAATCGCTTTTACAACTCTGTTGTATTCTTCTTCTTCTAAAACTGTTCTTCGGCCGAATTTTAACCTCTTCATAATGTAATCTCCAAAATATGTTTCCTTAAGATCTTTCACATAATACTTTTTGCCTTTCTTCTTTACTTGTGAATTTTTTAATTCTTTAATTCTCTTTAATAGAATTATTTTAGCGAGAGGTTTCCAAGATTTCTCTTGTTTTAAAGCTTCTAAATCAAAATCTCTATGATTTAATTTATCATCTTTTACCATTAAACTAATATTCTTTAAAAACGCAGTAAAATATTTTCTTTTAAAATTTTCAATGGAACTGGTATCTGTTATTTGATTTGTAAGCTTTGAAAATAGATCCTCAATGATTTTTTCATTCGTGTTTTCATAATATTTTTGAATCTGTTTTTTTAAGTTAACAGTAAATATATCACACTCATTGTTCTTATTTTCCAATCCTATTCACCTTTTTTTTTATTTTTTTAGTTCAATTTTATTATTACAGACAATCTTGTCTACATCTTGATGAGTTATGAGTATTACTTGAGTATTTTCCGCCATTGATGAAATATTGGATAAGAGATTTTTTCTATTATTTATATCAATGAATTCGGTTGGTTCATCAATTAAAAGAAAAGATGATACATTGATGAGTTCACTAAGTGAAAATTTATAAGAAAGTCCTAATAAAAGTTTATGACCTCCACCCTCATATACCCATGCTGGATAATATGTATTAAGACTCATTCCTTTCGGAGTAACAGACAACGAATAATCATCGCTATCAATAAAAATTTTCTCAAATTCTTCTTCCGAGGATAAAACCTTATGATAATCTAAAATTCTTTCTTCCAAAGCATTCGAAATATTGTCTCGAATTATTCCTTGGGTCTTTTTAAAAACGTTCTGAAAATATCTATATTTTTCTGCTAGCTTTTCTTTAAGGAGAAGTATTTGTATTTTTTTTTCATTAACTGCTATTTGCTTGTCTAATCTTTTTATTTTGTCTTTAATATCTTCCAAATCTTTTTTCAATTGAACTTTTTGCTCTTCCAAATGCTTTAAACTAGATGAAATTTCAGACATTTTCGAAATTATTAATTCATTAAAATCCTCTTTCAATTTAGTTGCCGCCTTAAGAGATAAATCGCTTTTAAAGTTATCAATTTGATTTAAAACTACCTTTAAGGGCTTTATAACGCCGTCATCCTCTCCTAAAAGCTTAATGTATTTATCTAATTCCGTTTTAACAGTATTTAGTAAGATAATGAGATTCCTTTTACCTTCTGTAAGATTTTCTTCAGCATCTTTTTTATCTTTTTGAATCTCTTTCATTTTTGAGTTTTGTTTCTCTACTTGCTTGACTGATGAGTTTAAATCATTTAATTCTTTCTCTTTTTTTCGATGTTCTTCCCTTAAATCGTTTAAAGCTGTTTTTTTTTCTTGAAGAAGCTTTTCATATTTTTCAATTTTGGTAGTTACATGCTGAATTTGTTCATTTAAATCTTTCTCAGAAAGATTATTGATTTTTTCCTCTAAGTCGTTTATTTGTTCAAATAGATTTTTCTTCTTTAAATATTCTTGATAACTCTGTTTTTCTTTTTCTCTCTGTTTTAATAACTTCTTAGATATATCATTAAGATTTTTTTCATTAGAATCTATATTAGAATCAAAATCCTTTAACTTTTTTTTACATTCCTTGATTTCTTCTGTTATCTTGGATGCATCGATCGGTGCTCCACAATATTCACATTCTTGATTATCTTTATTTGATTTTCTCCTCTCTAAAATACCGGAGATATTTCCCTTTTCCCGTTCAATAGTTCTAAAGAAGGTTTGTAATTCCTTCTGTGCTTTTTCTAGCTCATTTAAGTTTTCATTAGTTTTTAAATATTCATCTTTAAAGTGTTCTATTTTTTTCGCAAGATTCTCTTTCGTTTCAAAAGGTTCAAGAAGTGATTCCTTTTCTTTTAAAATATTCTTTTCTTGTTTCTTTAGAGCATCTAATTCAACTTTTTTATTTTTGTTTTCTTGAATTTTTTGTTGTAATTTTGAGATTTCTTTCTCTTCATTTTTGATTTTATCATTAGAATCTTCAATAATTTTATTCAAAGAATTAAAATTTTTCTTTAAATCGTCAACTGATCCGAATTTATTCTTTATTTCTTCGAGTTCTTTTTTTATCATCTCAGTTTTAATATTAGCTTCTTCAACTGTTTTTTGAATTTCTTCTAAAGAATTAACAGCATCACCGATTTGTTCTGAATATTTCTTGAATTCTTTTAATTGTTCTAATCGATCAGATTCTTTTTTAATCTCATCTTTTATGGTGTTTTCTTTATCCTCTTTTTCTTTTAGCTTCTCTGTTTGCTCTTGTTTTTCTTTCTTTGCCTGCTTTATTATCGCTTCAAATGTATCAAGAACCTTCACCTCTTTTTCGAAATCTAATGCTCGACTCCCAAACATCTTTGCTAAGGCAGTAGCAGATGTTATCCCAAATACTATGTCTAATTTTTTATCTCCCGTTAATATATTGGAGATTTCACCTTGGGAAAAATGGACTCCAGTTTCAAAAAATCTCTTTGACATTCCTAATATCTCTAATAACTTTAAAGCTAAATCCTCTTCATGGTTCCCAAAATCAGAAGCTAAAATATATTTTTCTTCACTTTCTGAAACCAATTTTTTCAAAGTAAAGAATCCAGTTGCTGATCTCGTTTTTCCCTTTAATTTATGCATTCTTTGGAGTTTGTATTTAGATCCATCCTTTCCTTTAAAGATGAGCTCTACTCCAACAGAATTTTGTTTGAATTTGGCTAATTGAGCGATTTTCTTAAATCCTCCAACGCCCCCAAAAAGACAGTATTCAATGGCATAAAAAATTGTTGTTTTCCCCGCATTATTTCTTCCATAGATCAAATTAAACGTTGGGTCAAATTGTAAAAGAATATCTTCATGTCTCCTAAAATTTTTCAACCTAATTGATTCAATCACTTTGTTTTTCCTCCTCTTTAGCTGGGAAATCACCCTCAATTTCTTTAATATCAGATTCAAACATTTCTTCAATTCTAGAAGCTAATTTTTCCCTCGCTTTTTTAGCCAATTTAAAAGTTTTGGTCAAATTTTCTTCATCATCAAATAAATAGTTTGTAAATTCAAAAAGGGAAACCAGGTTTTCTTTTTCATTTTCTTCTAATTCAAACTTCTCTAGAATATCTGAAATGCTAAATTTAAATTCCATCTTTTTTACCCTATCTCTTTATTTTTGTCTTAATTTGATTAATTTAATTATTATATCATTTTAAAGATTTTTTAATATTTAATTTCATACATTAGTAAGATAACTTACCTGTGTGGATTCGTTATTATCTTTTGAAAGTTTAATAACATACTCGCTGTGACGCTTAAAGGAATCATCATGGGAAATGACAAAAAGTTGGTTGAATCCCTCTATATTATTTATATATTTGCTAAGATTATTTCTTGATGTCTCATCTAGGTTTGTTGTCGGTTCATCAAAAATTGCAAACTTTGCCGAAGTGAGTGTCTTTAAAATGGCTAATCTTACTGCTAATGCAGCTGCCATTTTTTCTCCTCCTGATAATCTGATAAACTTCTTTTTGCTTTTTGCTTTTAAAATCTCAATTTCATAGTTTTGATCCCACTGTAATGAGGTATTTTGATCTCCTCTAATGTTACGATATATTTTTGAAGCTTGTCTATTTACTTTCTGAATTAATTGTTGTCTCATTTTTGGTTTAAAATCTTTTAACCAATTCCGTATTTTACTTACAAATTTTTTTTCGGCTTCTAATTTTAGCTCAATTTCTTTAAATTCATCTAGTTTTTTCTCTTTTGATTCTAAATTCTCGAGTTCTTCATTAATTTCGTCTAATCTCTGCTGCAAATTACGCAAATTTTCTTCTAACTTAATTATATTCCGGTTTTTTTCATCGAATTCTTCTTGTAATTTTTTATGGGTGACTTCATTATATTTAGCAGATAATTCTTTTAACTCCTCTAAGCTCTCAGAATACTGTTTTACCAAATTCTCTAATCTTTGCTTGGCTCTATTAACTTTTTCTTTTCTTTGTTTTAATTTTTCTGCTTCGTTTATATTTTTCTGATATTGGTTATATGCTTTTTCTAAATTATTTAATTTCTTTCTTATCGCCGATAATTTATCTGGAATATTTCCTAACTTAGCTATTTTGCTTTTTAGATTTTCCTTCTTAGATTCTACTTCTTCTACTTCTACCTTTAGTTCTTCTAACTGATTTTCTATATCCTTGAGATCTTCTACTTTTCTTTTATGAATAAGATAATCATCATGAAAAGGTTGTAATGCTTCTCGCTTTTCCATAAGCTTTTTTTTAGAGTTAATCAATTGAGATTTTTCTGTAATTTTACTATTAATTTCATTTATTTCTTCTTTCATAGACTTATATTGTTTTTCAAACTCTTCTAATTTTATAGCATTCCGTTTTAGATGTTCTATTTCATCCTGAAAGTCCTCCTTTTTTTTTAATTTCTCACTGATTTCATTCAAATCCCTTCTCTTAGATTTTAACTCTTCATTCTTTAAGATAATATCTTGATTAAAATAATCTATATCAAACTCGCCATCTAGCATATTTTTACATTGTTGATCCGTAAATGGACATAGTTTTTGTTCTACTTTATTTTGATGATTTTGAAAGAATGATATATCATTTTTTATACTTGAAATTTCTAATGCTAATGTGTTTTTCTTTTGTTCAAGTGTTTTGATATTTTCCAGCTTCTCTTTTAATTTTGGTAAGTTTTCTACTTCTTTTTTTATAGTATTTATATTTTTTTTAAGGGATGATACTCGTTCTTTTTTTTTATTAAGTCTCGACTCTGCGGCTTTAATAACTGCGATTTGTTCATCCAATTTTTTGATCTTAGATTCTAATTTTAAAAATCCTTCATATTTTGGTTCAATTTCTTTTATAATTTTTGAGGAATTCTTTGCTTCATTTAACTTTTCCTTCTTATTGGAATATTTATTTTTTATATTCTGATATTTTTGATTCATCTCATTAAGTTTTTCCTTTAATCTACTTAGTTCTTCGCTTTCTTTAATTAATTCCTCTTTCATTTCAGAATTCTTGAGGTATTGTTGGTAGTCATCTTTTGTATCGTTCACAACTTCTTTAGCGTGGCTAGACTCTTTTAATTGCTGCTGAAACATCACTAGATTTTGTTCTTCATTCTTCTTTTTTACTTCTAATTGCCTATACGTAGATGTTATCTCATCTAACTTTCCTTTTGTTGATTTGAAGTCATCCAATTCATTTTTGATTTTCTGCTTTTCCCTTCTGAATTCGTTTAATTTTTTTGATTTATTATCAATCTCTTTGGAAACTTCCTTTTTGTACCTTACCTTAGATTCTTTTTCTTTAGTTTCCCCAGTTAATTCACTGATTTGATTTTGGATAGTTACTAATTCATCTCTAAAACTCCTTTCAATTACACCTAAATTATCCCAATATTCTTCATATGTGTCTAGCTGAAAGATCTCATCAAAATATTCCTTCCTCTCCTTAGGACTCCTTAAAAAGATGTTAATTATCATTCCTTGAGGAATCCCAATAGCAGTATTAAACAAGGTCTGGAGATCTATATTATTTTTTACTCCAAGTTGATGTTTTATCCAAGATCTAAATTTTGAAATAGTCTCAATCTGGGGAGAAACTTCCTTTCCTTTCTCATCTTTTACCTCAATATCAGTTTTTCCGATTTTTCGCTTAATTGTGTAGATTTTATTATTTAATCCATTTATCCATATTTTAATAGATCCATATTCGGGCTTATCATTTTCAACTGATCGAACATAATCTGAATGTTGAGTTTTTGATTTTAAGAAATCGAACAAAACATACCCGATCATTTCCAAAACGGTTGATTTACCAGTTCCGTTGTTGCCATAAAGGACATTTAGCCCTTCATTAAACGTTATTGTAGTATCTTTATGTGTTTTAACATTTTCGATTTGAATTTTTCTAATTAGCATTTTATTTTTCACCTCAGATATTTGTATCTTCATCATCATCATCAATTATACTATCAATATCAAAATCTTCACCTTCTGCATCTAAAAGTTCTTTAAATTCGCCGAATTCTTGTGAGAAATCCTCTTCTTTCCAAGCTTCTTCTATAGAGATTTGTTTCGTTTGTTTTTTCTTCTTTTTCTTTTTCTTCGTTTTTTTAACTTTTGGTTTTTTCGAAGCTTTTTGATGTTTAACTATTTTGAGCATTTCATTTAAAATATCTTGGTTTAAATTAAACCAATCCTCTAATTCAGTTTTAATTACATTATAATCAGCATTTTTGGTTAGTTTTCCCTTTAATTCATTTAAGATTAAATTAGTGATTTCTTTTTTGTAAGGTTTAAACTTTGCCTCGTTATCGATTGTAGATAAAAGAGCTTCTTTCTCGATTTTTTCAAAATTCCAATCATCCTCAATATCAAGCGAGTAATTTTTTTCGGAATAAATTTGATTATTAAGTCGAAGACCTAGGATTTCAAAATTGTCGAAAATCCTATTTTTCAGTTCAGTCAAATCAATTTCCAATTCCGAATACTCAATCCAACCTTTGATAAATATATATAAAACAGGAATATCCAAATTAGATAGATTAGTCTCATCTCCCGTTTTTTCGGGGACTCCTAATTTTCTTAGTCTAGAAATTACCATCTCTTGAGCTTCTTCGAAGGATTGTGATTCTGTGATATTAATAGAGGAGTAGGTTAGAAATCTTCTATTTGGAATAGAAAAACGATTATCTGTACTTCCATTTTCACAAAGTATTGGTTGAGCAGTAAAGTTAAAGTTATCCTCTGGAAAAATGTTTACCAAATAAATACCTCGGTCATCCCCCAATTCAGTAATTTCATTAACTTCTAGGCTGCCAGGATTAAATATCCACGGATTATTCTCTGGTTTTTCATATTGTATATGAAAATGTCCTAGGGCTAGGTAATCTACTTTATCATGGAGTTCTTGTAGACTCTTTGTTAAAGGATATCCTTTTTTTCTTTTATCTTCCCCTTGGATTCCGAAGTGCATCATTAGAATGACAAATTTTTCCTCCTCGTCAATTTCCTTCTCTATTAAAGGATATAAGTTAGGTGTCGAACTTCCAAAATAACTAATCCCATAAATTGTTGTATTACCGATCTGTATTTTTCCCCCTCTATGCTCTCTATATGAATAGTCTTCAAAAATAATTCTATTCGCTGCTTTATCATATTTTCCTGAAAGTAAAATAATTAGCTCTAAATCTGCAAGTAATTTTAGCCATGTACGATCTGAAAAAAATGGGGTTTCATGATTTCCTTCAATACAAATTATCGGAATTTTTCTTTTTAAGCTTTCTTCACATTTTGATTGAAAATCTTTAATAGTTGTTATAATATTTCCTAACGTCGACGGATTCACTTTTCTCTCACTATCTATTAAATCCCCGCTAATTAAGACGAAATTCACCTCTTCGTAAATTGCCTTGTTAAGCAACCATTCAAAAGCTTTAAAAAAATCATTATATCGTTGTTTTATTCCATATAAGGTTTTTCCTAAGTGAAGATCAGCAGCATGTATAAATTTAATATTTCCACTCATTTTTACGTTTAAACACTCTTATTATTATTATTATAATTTTTAATTGGATTTGTCAACTATTTTTTGTATCTTAATTTCACTTTTTGTAATAAATTTGTAGATTTATTTTTAATCTGAAGTGGGATCTCCCTATTACAATATTCTTTAACATACATATAGATTTTTGATGAATATTTAAGGATTTCCCTCTCATCGGGTATATAATTTATGAATTTATTACTAGAAATAAAAATAAGCTTACTTTTGGCTCTAGAGGTTAATACATTAAACCTGTTTAAATTATAAATAAATTCATCCTCCATTTGGAGTTTATCCTCATCAGATAACCCAATCGAGCAGATAATTAAATCCCTATCAGAGCCTTGAAACTTTTCAACCGAATATACAGTTTCCTTTAAAGCTTGCATTAATTTAGATTTTGATAATTTAGTAAAGGGCTCAAATAATTGAAAAATGTTTCGAATTATAGTCCTTCCTTGTGCATTATGTGGAGCTACCACACCAATCTGTTGCTGCCAAAAGGTATTCTCTTCTTGTACAGTTAATGGGCTAATCATTTCATAGAATCCCTTGACAATCTCTGCTACAATTTGAGCCTCAAAAAGACTGATTCCAATCTCAAATTTTTCAGAATGAATGATGGAGCATGCTACTCTACTAGGTTTCAAAACTTCCTTTATCCAAGATTGTTTAATATCATCTACGCTCCCTTTAAGAACTCTATTCGCATTTTCTTTATACGCCTTTAAATTATCATAAAGTCCCAATTTGGATGTAAATTCAACTATATCTTTATGGGAACGATAATTAACTTTTAACTGCTTACGCGATATCTCATGCCCCTCGACATAGTATCTAAAAATATTATCTAAAATAATTTCAAGATTTTTAGGTGGTTTTTTAACCCTTACAGGGGGAAGTTGATTATGATCTCCAACGACCACGACTTTAGTCAGGGAATCGTCAATAATTTTGTTATCAACAAGGGTTATTTCTTTAATTGAATCCTTATTAGTAATCCGCTTTCTCGGATTCAAATTTTCAAGTTTTTCGATATTTATTTTGGGTTTTTTAATGAATTGAAGACTAGCCATAAAATAATCTGCGGGAAGTTGACTTGCCTCATCAACACAAATTAGATCAAATGTAAAATCTTCGGAAACACGTTTAGGTAAATGATATAATTGATGAGCATTAGCAAAAATTATAAAATCATTTTTCAAGGATTCTTCTAATGGTTTAGTTTTCGTAATCGTATAAGATTCACCATTTAGCTTCCATGTGTCTCCGTCTCTTAATATATTATCCACATCTCTTAGGGTAGGATCCCTCCCTATCGGTTCCTTAGAGATAGAATGAATAAAAACCATTTGGAGTCTAGAAGAAGGAGTAGGCTTATTCAATATGTTTTTACTCCTTCGAACCTTGTCGATTACCACTCGTAAAGCAGCGTAAGAAAATGACGTAATTAGAATTCTTACATTTTTATTCTGTTTTTTTCGCCTTATAACAAATTCGTCTATCAAAGAAGCAATGGTCTGAGATTTACCGGTACCAGGAGGTCCTAGAATCGCTGAAATTATATTTTCAAGGGAATTTAGTATTGCTTCTTTTTGAGAGGTGTCTGGAATAGGTTTTATTTTCGAAATTAATTTTTCATTGTTTATAGTTTTATTGACTTTCTTTAAAACAGAAGGAGCATATAGATATATTGAAGGCGTTGTAAAATTCCACTTTTCTGGCCATTTTAATTTAGGTTTACTCCTTAAATCCCATAAAAATGCCAACCGAGCTCCTAGCCATGATCTCCCGAAATGCTCTCTTTGAAGCAAGCCTCTACTCTTATTGTTATATAATTTACTTGACCAAGCATCAGAGCTAATAGGATAAATATACCATTTTTGGGTATCTGGATTAAGACCTTCGCCTTTACATATTTCAATTACATTTGTAGTAGTGGGTTTTGTAGAGATTTTATTTCCTTTAATTGATTGTTCCCATTTTATCCTCTCAATATAGACAATCCACTTGTAAATTCTTTTATCAAGTTTTATTCCTCGTTTAGAATTGGGAATCAGTAAAACTCGATCACCCTCTTTTAATTTCATGTTACTTGAAAGTCCAATAAGATTAAAGGTATATTTTAAAGATTTTCCTTGTAATTTATGAATCTTCAAATCTCTTACTCGCGCTGAAATTAACTTTCCAATGCTAAAATCAGGAAACATGGTTCTGAAATATTCATCATCTTGCTGTTGAAGAGCACTATTTAATTTTGAAAACAAATACCATACATGAGCAATGTCATGATAATCAGAAGGTAAAATTGCACTTTTATAATCATGACGGCTGATAGTTCTTGCATTTTGGGATAAAGCAATATTTCCTTGTTTTTGAAAGCGAATACGCAAGCTGTCTATAACGTGTAATTTTAGGATTATTTGATTTTTGATAACATCTCTTTTCTTCTTTTTTTTGTTAGAATCTTCTTCTCTTAGATACAACAACCAAGAAGCTAAATCTAAATAGTTAAAATGAGGTACCCAATACATTCTTGTTTTGATCTCTAACTTATCAAAAAGCTTATTGGCGATACTATGCCAAGTATAGTTAATTACATCTGGAAAACCAATACAAGATTCCGCAAAACTCTGGATATCAAACAGCTTTTTGTATTGATAAGGATTACTCACTTCTGTATCGGATGGCGTAAAATACATTAGAATTGCCTCATAAGCAGCTCTTGCTTCTATGTTATCGATTACTAAATCTAAATTTCTCTGAATCATATCTTGAAGATGATCTAATTGATTTCGAGACCAATAAAAAATACTTGTATCTGGTCCTATCTGGTACCTTCCGTATTTTCCATCGATATCAATAATTATATGATCTTCAATTATACTGCACATTTGAAGTATTAGATTCAACTTTTTAATCATCTTGATAGTGAGTTCTGCTTCACTCTTTTTCGTGATATCCTTGTTAACACTGGAAAATCTATACATTACACTCGTTCCAGCAGAAGTTTTTTCTCCTCTTAATGTAATTTCGATTGTCTTTAATTTTTTCAAGCAATCAAGAAAATAATCAACATTTTCAATTGCAATTCCTTTTACTAAATAATCATTGAGCTTTTCTTGAATTTTTTTTGTAGATTTATCTTCTTTTAACGCGTTCTTCCAAATCCTCCACCAATTGTCAAAAATACCATGATATTTTAACTTTGAAGGAATGAACATTTTTAAAAGAATTCCAACCGCAAAAATCCGATCTGTGTTACGATCATATTCAACATCAAAATAAATTGCTAAGGGTGAATATCTGGGAATCGAATACGAATAGGTTTGTTTATTTTTTGGGAATATCAGTCTATTATTTTTTAATGCTCTTGTCTTAAGTTTTAAGGTTGGTAATTCAGAATAAAGAGGTTTAGGTATGTTCCCTACCTTAATTCTATCGAAATTATTTGATAGTTCGCCAATAGTCTGTATGTTAAATTCATTTTTCAACTGTTGAGCGATGGATTTCGAGGTGAATGGAAGAAGTTCGATAGCCCAATCCTCTGGATTATCCCTATCCTTCATTCCTAAAGTATTTTTACAATCCTCAATAAACTGACAATAACCACATCCATCATGGATATTTGTTTTTACTTGAGAAATTGGACATGGAGCTTTTCTCCATAATTTTTCAACAACTTTAACCACTCTGTTGTAAATTCGATTTGATTCTTTCCAACTTATTGGAGTAATCAACTCCTTGGCAAAGATATCTGCTATAAATGTAAGATCTTTAAATTCCTCTTCATCGTGCAATGGAAAGATTCCGTTATAATTTGCTCTAACGTAAAAAAGATTATCCAAACCAATCTCTTTAAGATATAAAGCTAAGGTCTTTAAATAGTAAAAAATCTCAAAAAAATGTTTTTTACCAATATTCTCCTCATTAGTGTACTTTATATCAAAAATGGAAATGCCCAACCGGTCATTTTCCTTTTCTTTCGGTATTTTTTTTATACTTCCATCAGATAAGATTTCATATACAGAATCCAAATAATGGTTTATCTTGTTTCCAATAAAAATTAAATCAGGTCTTTGGGAGGAATAATCTACTGGAATATTTTTTATTTTAGCTTTAGGATCAAAAAGTTTATAGAAAAAAATTTTAGGAATTTCAAATTCATATTCTAATAATAAAATGAGTGAGTTTGGAAATTTTCCTTTGAGTCTTTTATTTATATCAGTTAATATTTTGGGAGTAAGATAAGAATCTTGGATTATTCCATTGTGTTCATTATAGATGCTATTCTTAAGATTTTTAATATAAGAATAAATTAACTTTTCATATTCTTTTCCTTTCTCTTTGAGAAATTTTGTCTGAAAGATGAGTCTTTCAGGAGGAGTAGATGGTATTGGTCTCACGGGATTAAACCACAAATTTGGCTTATCTCGCCCTAATTCCAAAAACAATCTCCTTTTACAATTAGTGAGAATATAGCTCTGAAGTAATGTCTTATTAAATTTAGCCATGAATTAATCCATCTTCTTTCTAGTAATTATATAAAACTTTTGATTCTTTTTAAACAATAGACTAAGGAAATTTTTTATAAAAGAGGTCCTCTCTTTTAATTTTATAAATATTCAGAAATGTTTAACGTAATTAGGTTTAAATTAATTGTTATCAAACAAAAAATAACGGTATATATACTTGTTTAATAATGGGAAATGACTACAGTAAATTAAATTAATTTTAATTCCCTAATTAATCAGTTAAAAGTTATACTTATTTTACGTTAAGATATGAGTGTCTGTTGTAATATTTGCGGATATGAAATCGAAAAGGAAGAAGAGGGCTTTTATTATTGTCCAATATGTGATGGAGAAACTTATTTTTCTTAAAAATCTTTTAGTCGTACATTCCGGTTGAATAAAAAATGTCCAATAAAAAAAAATATGAAGATACGTGGAAAACTAATCGACAATGGCTTATTGATCTTCTTAAAGACAAAAAATATGAATTAAATTTAGAAGATGTGATGAGAGATTTTGAATATCGAAGCAAGAAAGCGTTAATTAGAGATGTGATGAGCGTAGCCAACACTCTTAAAAACCAAGAAATCACTATTTTGGTCAATCCTGCGAGATGTAAGGATTGTGGATATAGGTTCCGACAAAGAAAAAGAAAGTTAAAAATCCCCTCTAAATGTCCAAAATGTAAAGGAGAACGTATATCTTGGCCTTCGATTAAAATAGAAGAGTAGATTATGTTCATTTTTATTTGTAATTGACTTTTCGTTCCTCATTTAAAATATATATTCATTTAGTGATTCGTTCTCTTACAATCTTAACAAGACTTTTTGATAATGATTTTTTATTATACCTATTAGATTCTAATAAGAAAAAAGTGAAGAAAAGACTATGGAAAATAAAGATATAGTTATATGTTATGCAAAAAGGACACCGATTGGAGATTTTGGAGGTTCTCTTTTACCATATAATGCAAGTAAACTGTTATCTCTCTGTATAAAGGATTGTATTGAAACTACAAGTATAGATCCAAATATAATCGCTGATATAAAATCGGGCTGTTGTATGGAACCACAAGAAGAAATGAATGTTGCGAGGGTTGCATCTCTAATGGCTGACATTCCAAATAAGGTTCCGGCAGTCACAATAAATCGTGTTTGTACATCTGCAATGGAAGCGGTGAGAGCAAGTATGGTAGATATTCAATTGGGATATGGAGATGTTGTACTTGCGGGAGGGACTGAAAGCATGAGTAATGTATCCTATTATGTTCCTTCAGCCCGTTTCGGGGCTCGGCTTTTTAACAAGGAGCTAAAAGACGGGATAATGGAAGGATTACATGCGGGTTCTAAGGTATTTGGGGAAGGTTATATTATGGGCATGACGGCTGAATTTATCGCTGATAAGTATAGCGTAACTCGAGAAATGCAAGATAAAGCTGCATTAGATTCTCATAATAACGCCGAAAAGGCAACAAATTCAGGAAGATTCGAAGAGGAAATTATTCCTGTAGAAGTTAAAACGAAAAGGAAATCATATGTCTTCGATAAGGATGAGCATTTCCGTAAGGGTTTAACTATGGAAGATCTAAGTAAATTACGAACGGCTTTTAAAGGAGACGGAACTGTAACTGCTGGAAATAGTTCAGGTATAAACGATGGGGCTTGTATGACTTTAATTACTACCAAAGAAAAAGCCGAGGAATTAGGCTTAACTCCATTAGCAAGAATCGTGACCATTAGTAAAGTCGGAAATGACCCGAAATACATGGGTATGGGTCCGAAATACTCAATTCCAAAAGCTCTAGAGCAAGCAAATATGACAAAGAAAGATATTGGATTGATAGAAATAAATGAAGCATTCGCTGCTCAATATGTTGCTTGTATGGAAGATCTTGGGCTTGATTATGAGATCACAAATGTAAATGGAAGTGGAATTGGATTAGGACATCCAGTTGGATGTACTGGAGCAAGAATTATAGTAACACTTATTCATGAAATGTATAAGAGAGATGTTTCATACGGTTTAGCTTCCTTGTGTGGTGGTGGCGGAGTTTCAGAAGCCACAATCATTGAAAAACTTTAAACCTTTTAAATCCTCTTTTATTTTTTCTTAAAATAGTATATTTGAATATTATTTGATGTTTTCTAATAATGTTTTACAGAAAATAAAAAAATGATTCCGAAAAAAAAAAAATTAGGAATTAGTTATTTTTTTTATTACAAGAAGATTTTCTATTACGTATTAATAGTATAACAATTGATATACTAAATATTGCTATTATCGTGCTTAGTTTAAATCCGGGAATTTTATTTGACTTTATAGTGATTTTAATTGTTTTTGAAACATAATTTCCCGAGGGATCATATGCTCTAATTTCTAACCAGTAATTTCCGACTGAAAGCTGATTTGTATTGGTAAGAATCCCATCCGAATCAATTTCGAAATTCTCCGTCTCATTTATCCAATATTGTTCTATCTCATTGTTGTCTGACGCATTCAGATCATATGAGAATGATTCTCCAATATTAAGAGTTTGATTAGTTGGAGGTTCATCCCACGTTGGTTTCTCTTGATCTTGAATCAAGAGTTTATAAATAACAGCATTTGAATGATCTGACTCCCATATATATTGTCCGTCCCATGCTAATCCATGGTTATTTTCCGCTGTACCCTTGAAATCAGCAACAATCATACCATTTGAATGATCTATTCTATATATCTTTTTTTCTGAGGTTATTGAGACTAGTAAATCTTGTCCATCCCATGTCAATCCTTTGGGATCTATCCTTGGAGAATCAAATGAATCGATTAGTTCCCCACTAGATGGATCTATCTTAAAGATTTTTCCTAGGGCATTGTCAGCATTCCACAAATATCGTCCATCCCATGCTAAGCCCGTTGGTTGATCTTCAGGAGCTTCGAACGATTCAATAATACTTCCAGATGAAGGATCCAGCTTATAAATCATTGCCTCCTCCCATTCAGCACACCAAAGACTCTCTCCGTCCCATGTTAATCCAGAAGGCTCATTTCCTGGAGCATCGAATGATTGAAGAAGATCACCGTTTGATGGATTCATTTTATATATTTTATCTTGGTCATTTTCAGCAAGCCATAAGTGATCACCATCCCATGCCAACTCAGTCAAATATTTTGGAGCAGATAGGGAATCTACTTTATTTAATGTGCCTTGTGGTTTAAGTGGATGATCTGAATAATTATTATATCCATTATTCGCTGTAATTCCCAAAAATATTGGATTAAATGAAATCAATAAAATCAAGAACAAAAAAATTACAATTGGATTTTTTTTAAAAAAGTTTGCCATATTTAACCAATATATATAATAAGGAAAGGTCTTTATAAGTATAATTTTTCAATAATCTTTTAAATGGGATATTTCGAGTCTTTTGAAAAATAGGTTATTTTAGATCTACTATTAAAAAAGATTTTTCTTGATTTTAGCGATGGAATTTTAAAATTGAAGTTTCCTCAAGAAGGGGAAATAAAAATAATTATTATTCTAAAATTTCAAAATTTTTTTAAAAGGTTTTAGGCTAATTATTTATTATAAATGAATGATAAAAATGAAATTATCTCTGAAGTAGAATTATATAAGTATACTTTACCCTACAAAGTTCCATCCAAGATCGCGCTTGGTACCTCCTATGAAGCAAATAATCTATTGGTTCGAATAAATACTAAATCGGGACTCTATGGCTTAGGTGAATGCTCCTCCAGTTATAAAATTACAGGGGACACCCAAGGATCAAACTTTGAAGTGGGAAAATATTTAGCAAAGATAATTAAGGGAAAAAATTTCCTTCCAATAGATTATTTAAGAGAAGAAATTAATAATGCTATTGTAGGTCAAACTCAAATAAAGAGTGCCTTCGATTTAGCACTTTATGATTTACTGGCCAAATATTATGACGTTCCTCTTTATTCATTATTAGGGGGAGAAAAAAGAGAAATTTACACCGACTGTACTTTATTCATCCATGATGATTTGGAAGATTCTATCAGAGATGCTAAACTAATTGCTAAAAATGGATTTCCGGCAATTAAAGTTAAAGTTGGAATTAATGATACACAAGATTTAGAACTCGTAAGTTCAATAAGAGAAGAATTGGGAGAGGATATCGAAATAAGAATTGATGCTAACCAAGGATGGAATCTTCCTCAAGCTATTAGAATGTTAAATAAATTAAGAGAATTTAATCTTCAATTTGCCGAACAACCATTAAAAAGATGGGATTATCAAAATCTAGTTCGTCTCAAAGAAAAAAGTAGCATTCCTATTTGTTTAGATGAATCTTTATTTAATGAACACAACGCCTTCCATCTTGCTTCAATTGGAGCTTGTGATATTTTTAATATTAAATTAGGTAAATCAGGAGGGATTCATAGTGCCCTTAAAATTAATGAAATTGCAAAATCTACGGGGATGAATTGCATGTTAGGTTGTATGTCCGAATCTAGGTTAGGTCTAAGTGCGGCAGCACATCTTGCTTCTGCTAGACCTAATATTAAGTATTTGGATTTAGATTCCGCTCTATTTTTTAAATCAGATCCCATTGAAGGAGGAATTAAATATGATAATCAGATTAAAGGAAAAATAACACTTCCAGATACTCCTGGACACGGCGCAAAGATTAGAGATGATTTTCTCAGAGAGCAAGAAAAATTAATAATTTAGATAAGAAAAAGAGAAAAGGAAAATGAAAAATTAAAATCCTTTAAGATCCCTTTTTTCATTCTCTTTGTGAATAGTTTTCAAATACTCTTTTTCTTTCTCCTTATGGAGTTGGTAAATGTTTTGCAAAGACAAAACCGTTTAAAATACCATTTGCTAAAAGACCTAAACTATAATTAATTTTAATTTTACCATGGATATATTCTTCTTCCAAAATTTTTTCATTATCCATAACCTTATCTCTCCTATAGGCTTTATATACCTTTCTATAAATAGAATTGAGATTTCAAATTGTAGAAATGTAATTTAGAACATCTTCCTTGTTCAGTTAGACCTCGATTCTGGTTCTAAATCCTCGTGAGGATCTGTTTCTTTAAGCTCATTAGTTTCATGAGATAAGTGTTTTGATGCAAATATAATTCTTTGTAGTGCCGTTAAATTAGTACCGATGGCCATGAAGATCATAGTCCAGAATAATGCTATATTAAACCATATTTGTAAAATCGCCCCAATCAAAAGAATTGGGACTCTATCCGTTCTCTCCAGCAAACCGACTCCATATAAATCTTTTATTCCCGCAACTTCAATCCTTGCTCTTGTATAAGAAGTCATCAATGCTCCAATTAAAGTGATAAGAGCAATGGGTATTGTCGTATATCCACTGAATAAAATTCCTATAAGAATTGCAAAATCTCCATACCTGTCTAATGTTGAATCTAAAAAACCCCCAAATTTTGTTGGTCCTTGAGCCCGAGCAACTATCCCATCAAGTTGGTCAAAAAATTCGGTTAAAAACAAAAATATAATGATGATGGGCAAAAATTGAAGGTAAAATCCAAAAAAACTCACAATAGCACATATTAAACCTCCAATCGTGAAATAATTTGCTGGAATGGTGGATAGTTTCTCACCAAGAGGCTTTAATTTTTTAGAGATCTTTTTTATCTGTAAGAGCATCCTTTCTTCTCCTTAACTTGATCTTACTTTCATTTACTCTTAATATAAACTCTTTAAATAGTGTCTTAATAAGTCTAGTAATACATTTAAAACTTTTATTTCTGAACTATTATTCCTTGAGATTCCGTTATTTTTCAAGACCTACAAGAAAAAAAAGAAAAAAGATTTGAAGATAATTCTTACAACTTGTATACTGGATAGAATTTATCCTTCACATAATCAATGAAATATTGTGGATTTAACTTTTCTCCAGTTACTTTTTTGATTAAATCACGGGGTTCGTATGTTTTTCCAAAACGATGCACATTTTCTCTCATAAACCCTAATAGATTGGAGAAGTCTCCGTTTTCATAGTCTTTTGGCAGATCTGGATTTACTTCTAAGGCTTTTTTATAGATTTGAGCCCCATAAAGATTTCCTAGAGCATACGTTGGAAAGTACCCAAAAGCACTCATACTCCAATGGATATCTTGGAGGACACCTTTAGCTTGATCCGGAGGGGTAATACCCAAATATTCATCCATCATAGTATCCCATATTTGAGGTAATTCTTCAATTTTAATACTCTCTTCATTAATCAGCTTCTTTTCTAATTCAAACCTAAGAATAATATGCATCGAATATGTTACCTCGTCTGCTTCCACTCTAATAAGTGAAGGTTGCACTGAATTAATCGAACGGTAGAATTCTTCTTTGGGATAATTTTTCAGAACGCTTGGGAAATAATCTTGAAGAATTGGATACCAATATGTCCAAAATTCTTTACTTCTTCCAACAATGTTTTCATAAGTTCTGGACATGGCTTCGTGAATCCCTAATGAGCTGCCATCAGCTAGGATAGTATCATGAAGTTCTTCCATATATCCCATTTCATATAAGGCATGACCACATTCATGAATTGTTCCAAAAAGACATTCATTCAAGAAATTTTCGTTAATTCTGGTTGTGATTCTCACATCTTGTGAGGATAGAGATGAAGTAAAAGGATGTGTGGATTTATCTTGGCGTCCTATGTTGAGATCAAAATTTAACTTTTTGATCACTTCCATACTAAGATCCCATTGTTTTTGTTTATCATATGATTTTTTTAAGATCTCTTGGTTAGGTTTATCACTTGATGTGTTTAATTTATCCAGAATTTTACTTAATTGTGTTTTTAAATCACCAAATACTTTAGAGATCCATTCAGATGTTGCTCCTGGTTCATAATCATCTAATAATGCATCATATCTGGTTTTACCAATATCTAATTTATCAGCGTATTCTTTCCTAAGACCTATAAGCTTTTTTAAGTGTGGTTGGAAAATTGAGAAATCATCTTTAGCTCTTGATTTTTTCCACGCTTCTTGTCCTAATGAGGCTGCTTTAGAAATCTCCACTGATAATTCGACGGGAATCTTAACTGCCTTATCATATTTTCTCCTTGCTTCTCTTACATATGCGGATTCAATTAGGTTTAAGTCGTCTTGCTTCTCTGCTGCCTTAATTAATTTGCCCGTTTTCTCTGAAATTAATTTTTTATGGTAAATTTCACTTATTAAGGCAATTTGCTCGGATCTTCCTTTAGCTGAGCCTTCTGGCATGTTAACCTCTTGGTCCCAACCAAGTAGAGAAGAGATATAACTTAATCGTCTTAATTTCTTAAAATAAGCATCTAAATCTTCAATCGCAGTCATTTTATCATCTTTTTTTTAATAATTATATTGTAAAATACGTTTTATTGTATAAGTAAATTTCTATAGGTAGATTTTACTTTCTTTCTTGTTTAC
The DNA here is from genome assembly GCA_964653985.1 of uncultured archaeon. Classification (GTDB taxonomy): domain Archaea; phylum Asgardarchaeota; class Lokiarchaeia; order Sigyniarchaeales; family SOKP01; genus CAZZIC01. The sequence continues at coordinate 50,484 of CAZZIC010000001.1, forward strand.
AGATTCTTCGGTTAGATCTTCAATCTTTTTCAAAATTGACAATAAGTTACTTATATTTTGAACTTCCAAAGCATTTTCCGGACATATTTGAACACATTTTAAACAGCGCATACAATTTTCGATATCAATAGATTGATCTTTAAGATCTATCGCATTAGTAGGGCAATTTTGCTCACAAATTCCACAAGATGTACAGTTCTCCAAAAAATTTGGCGGTTTGAGGGCATCAAATGCTCTTTTTCTGATCCTTTTTAGAGTCTTCTCGTTGAGAGCTGGAGACTGAATTTCAATAAAACATTTTTTGGATTCCGCTTTAAATCTCTTAAAGATTATTTTTGCATAGTCTTTCGCTACTTTAAAATCCCTTTTATTCGGTCTTTCTTCAAGTAGGTCCCAACCAGCTAAATTAAAAGTATGTTTTCCTAAAAATTCTGCTGTTGAAATTACATTAAAATTTCGCTCCTGAAACATCCTTATAGTATCATTATGTACAGCCCCTGGTGAAACTCCTCCATAAGTAAAAAATAATGCGGTTTTAATTTTTTTGCCATTTAACTTTTTAATCCATTCTCGAATAAATTTAGGAGTACGATAAGCATATACTGGAGATCCGAATATGAAACCATCAAATTTACTCAAATCAAGGCTTTCCGCTAAAGCTACTCTTTTTTCATTCTCACAAATATTGTAATATTCAACGGAAACTCCAAATTTATTAAAAGAATTCATAAGTACTTTTGCGATTTTAGCCGTATTTCCTGTAGCAGAATAATAAATCAAAAGTGTGTTCATTATTTTTTAAATAGTTTTTAAGATTGATATTTCGTACATTTAGTTAATAATGCATATTCCATGAAATGACTTATGATATTAAATACTCCATCTTAATTAGGTAAGCAACATAAATTTAATTATATAAATTTGTTTGTTCTTATTGTGTTATTATAAAAAATATCATTTGTTTTGTAATAATAATTTATCTTTTCAAAAGCTTAAATATTATAAAAATTTTAATAATGTAGACAGAAATAAAAAAGGGGTTTTTTGATATTTCGGCAATAAACTTGGAAGAAATAAAACATAAAATTGACGCTGGAGAATTCTTAAGTGCGCTTAATGAATTAATGTCTTTAGTAAATGATGATAATTATGATGACTTACCTGAAATCTTAGAAGGAATTTTTGAGATTCAAGGGGAGGGTTTTTTACTAAACCAGGAGCAATTACAGAAGATCAAGCCCTATATTGATGACTTCGATGAGGACATACAGAATTACGCTACGAATATATTTTTAAAAAATATAAATAAAGGAATCACCTCCACTAAGGAAGATCTTTCATTTTTAATCTTGAAATTAAGTTCTCTTGATGCTAGCGTGAGAGAAAACATTATAGATTTTTTGATTAAAATACATTATAACTTAGAAGAGGATGAAACTAAAAGAATTGTAATTGATGGATTAATAGAGAATTTAGATGATGAATTATGGAATATTCGTATTAAGATTATTCGTTTTTTAGATGAAATTCTTACAGATCGCTCAGATCTTATTAAAAAATTCGAAGGTCAATTAGAAATATTATATAATGAGAAAGATATTGATGTTAAAAAAGAAGCGTTAGATTTTTTATTAAGAGTATTTATAGAAACCTATACAAAAGATGATATAAAAGAAATAATAAATTCAATACCTTATGATGATTGGGATATACAAGAAAAGAAAATCTTTATAATCGGAAAGCTTGGAATCAATAGAGAAAATTTAATTAGACCAGTGGTTAAAGATTTTATTTATCTATTAGATAATAAAAATTATTTGGTTACTAAGGCGATAAAGGATGCAATAACGGAAATGATGGATTACCATGTCCAATTATTTGATGATTCTTTTTTAGAAATTATAAAAAATAATGAAATCGATCATATAGAATCCATAGAAGAATTAATTAAACTCTCTATTGTAAGAAATGGATTTGAACGTTTTTACCAAATCTTCAAGAAGATTCCCCATAACTCTCTACGTCTTGTTAAACCATTAAACACTATTATCAAAAAATTGAATTCTTCAGAGCCTGACTTCTTAGATTCCTTAATGTATCAATTAACTATAGAAGTTTTAAAAGATCTAACTAAAGAAAATTATTCTAAACTAAAACTAATTTTACAAGCAAACATGCATTATCATCTCTACTCAAATTGTTATAAAGCTTTAAATGAAATCGATATTTCCCACGGTAAAGAGGCTGAGATGAAAAGAAGAGAATTATCCCGCTTTTTGGTGGAGAGAATGCCCGATCTTAATTTTCTTAATGTACAAAAATCGATTGAGTTTAAATTAATGGAAGGTCCCGTACATCTAGGAGAAATAGCAGAAGAATTTGAAGTTAATAAATCAAAACTTAAGAATTTTATTAATGATTTAATTGAAAAGGAGGAACTTGATGCCTTATTATCTAACGATACCTTAGCATTAAAAGCCTCTACAACTACGGAAGAAGAGGACTTTCTATTTTTCAAAAAATGGAATATCAATAAAAAACCAAGAGATCCGAAGAACTATGAGGTTAGACTTTTTATTCTAATTAGAAACGTATCGGAAGTGGATGTTAATAATTTAAGTGTAAACTTAGAATACCCAGTAAAATTATATGATATTAAATTGGATAGCCAAATACCTAACTCTTTGGAACCGAATCAAGAGCTCATACTAACATATGTTTTTCAAAAGAATAAAAAAAGAGAACAATTTCCTAAGACAAGTAATATTAAAGTCATCTTCAACTATAAGAAAAATGGAAAATCTTGTACAATTGAGAAGAAGTTAGATGTATTATTTTTATAAATATGAAATAATTGAAAAAGATAATTTGAAAGTTATCAGAATCTTTCCTTTTTAGCCTTTTCAAAGAACGACTCATCTTTAAAGAGACTGATCCTGTCCCCTTCATTTCCGTTAGAATAATCTTGAAATCCGATATAAACCCACTTTATTAAGTCATTAAGAACATAATGTCCATCCCAAGGGAGTCCAATCGGATGAATATTGTGCTCTCCTACTCTCGGGAATCGATATGCACCTAATAATGAGAATTCTTCTGCGACTTCCTCAATAAACTCGTCAGATCCATAAACTGATATAGTCTGAAGGTATTGTTGTAATTCTTCTTTTCGAATAGAATAAATTAGATTATTAATGTCAGATACTCTGGTTACTATTACAAATCGATTTTGACACATATCTATTTCACCCTTTTTCGGTAAATCTCTTAAATAGACAACAGTCCAATCTAATTTCTCGTTAGGAGGAGTTATAATAGTTGCTCGATTTTTTGTAGCATAATTCATAAAGAAATATTCACGTTTTCTAGTCATTTCCAACCCATCCGTATGTGTAAGATTTGCACGAGGTAAAATTTTATCTGTTCTTTTTAAACTCTCTGCAAGTAATCGAGCGAAGCCAATAGGTGATAACTCCGATAGTTCATTTCTGACCCTTTTTACTGATCGCTCCATTAAAGCTTTCATATTGCGATTAAATGAACTCTCTGCTTCTGAACTCTTATTATAAGTCTTAATTAGGGAATCTACGATAGATTTATTCGCTAAAGTTCCATTAGTTTTAGATCTTATTTTATTATTATTATTATTATTAGTTTGAGACCCTACTGCTGATTTATGAGGATCATCAACAATATAGATAACTCTCGGACTTAAACATGCCTTCTGATTCCAACAAGCAACATCTATAGCCAATTTTTGAATTAACTCACTCATTTTTTCCTCATTTTGAAAAAAAGATTCAGAGATGACGCTAAAGGACAGCTTAGGTCCATGATCTATTACTTTAATTCCAAAGCGATATGCTCTTCTCCTTATTTCCTCGATAGAATAAATCCCTCCCCATGCAATTACTGCATCTATATATCCAGAATTGAAAAGGTCATCGTAAATATCTCCTCGACTCCCTCTCCAATAAAGAGCCGCAATTTCCTTTGCGATATTCTTATCCACATCCATTATGGATTCGCATAATTTAATTATAATATACGGTTCTCCGTGTGATAATTTTACTAAATTTACATTTTTAGAAACGAGCCCATAAAATAAAGTTAGGAAACCTAAGTTAAAGGCATTCCCGGCCATATTATGCATTACTAAACCTCTGGGTTGTGCATGAATTTTAGAATTTCCTTTAGGGATCCAATCCTCTAAAAATCGCTTTCCTCCAATTTCCCGTGATAATTGGAGTTCAGCATTATCTTTATTCCACAATTCAGTGGTTCCACTTAATTCTATTTCACAAAGTTCTTTTGATTCTCCGGTCATTAAGGGCAGTACTTCCATTATTTCTTTACGTATGTCATAATTACGATCTGCCCAAAGACTCCCGACTTGATCGATGATTTCGAGCACTTCTTCAATATCTCTATTATGTGCTCTTCTTTTTTTATAGGAAAGATTTTCAGCAATTTTAAGTACTTTCTCTTTATCATAAATTGGAAATTCAATTTCTAAAACATCATCTTGTCGTTTGATCACTATCTTTTCTTTGGTTTCACCAAATTTTGGTTCAAATATAAAGGCAGGTATATTTCTTTCTATTTTTGTCATTTTAACCACCTTAATTTTAATTTAGTAGTAATATGAATAAAATTAATGTAAAAAATATAAATTTTAAACGGAAAAAAAATAAAATAGTTTAATAATCTTTTAATTAGAACTATCCTCAACTATTTGCGCTCCGCAACCTCTAGCCTCTGTTCCTTCTGCTCTCCCGTGAATCTCGATAACTTTTCCTTTTCTTCCACAAGGACATTCATCTTCCATAACTATACTTATGATATCGTCTTGAAGCACTGAGACCCCACAATAGCTATATGCGATCGGATTAATTACATTCGCCAATCCTTTCTCTCCTATCCCTACTGGCTCCATGGTTTCAACATCTCTTACGATTATCTTTTGCCAAGGTAATAAATGTTTATTATGGTGTTCACATTCCACGTGGACATTATCAGTTTCTGTAAAGCTATAAACATCAAAAATATGATCTTCTCTTAATCCCAATATTTTAACCATATCTTCCCTAAATTTTTTTGGTTCAACTGCCTCACCTGAATAAGTTTTCCAGCCTCCGCCAACACAGATTACGGAATCTTCACCGACAGTGAATGTATTTCCGGTTTTATTATGATATTCAGATAGAGTCTTATACATCAAAGGAACGGAACCTCCGATCCAACCTCTCCCTTTTTCGGAAGGATTTGAACTGAGAAATCCAAAAGTTCTTTCTGGATCGAAATCGAACAATTTTCCTTTTTTTCTCTCTTCTTCACTAGCTAACTTTAGCGCATATACACGATCTTCCATAGGAAGTTTGTTTGCCACGTTAAAGATATATCCCATATGATTCATTGGAGTCTTAACCTCGTCATCCACAGTAAGTCGTCTCTGTGGTTGTGGTTGAAAAAATAAACTCCATTGATATTCTGGTAAATTACACATTTCAGTCATAACAAACTCAAACATCTTAAAATATCTATCAATAGTCACTTTATCTCTTCCAATAATAGAAGGATCACCGGATGTCCCGCTTGATCGGGTCCACACTTGGATTTGTTCTTCTGGAACACATAGCAATTCTTTGGGTGTGCCCGAATGTTGCTTAAAATTAGCTGTTGTAAGATAAGGAATATTTTTTATATCCTCTGGTTCTTTTAAGTCTCTCTTCGGATTGAAGTTTTTTTGTTTACAAAATTGGCGATACTTACTACAGTTCTTAATTTGGTGCATCGCTGTTTCCTTAATCGCCTTAAACCGTTCTAATTTTACTTCTTCTTGATTTTCTTTTCTAAGGTTTTTTTTACCCTTATTAAATAACGTATCGATTATCATTTTTGACCTTTAAAATTTATTCTTATGATAAAACTATCATAAAATTATTCATTTATTAATTTGAGTTTTTAAAAAACGTCAAAACAAAAAAGAAAAAAAAGAGTTAATAAGATATTGTGCTTAATCTCCACCAACTATTGATACAAAGGCCATGTTGTTGAAGTAATAATCCAAATCTTTGTTTCCGTATATTTCTCCTCCAGAACCTAAAATCATCTTTGGAATATCCTTACCTATTGTTTTATTAATCTTTTTAACTATGGTAGGAATGTTATCTCCATAAGCAAATAAGCGTATGGCACAATCGAAGCCTAAAAAGAATTTAGGATTTGGTATTCCTTCTATTGCTTGAGTGACGGTATCCACAGCGGTTTTAATTAAGATATCCATGTTACTTCTAAAAATTTCAATTTCGTCGGGGACTCTCTCAAAAGGAAACCCGGTATTTAAAAGGCTTTCAAACTCTGGATTCGTAATTGTCGCAGTTAAATGGATATAATCACTGTTTCCGATCTTTTCTTGTGTACCCAAAATTGTGTGATAATTAAGATAATCAGCTGTTTTTAGCTCATGTAATGACTCCATTTTGATATTTGCTGCATTGCATAATCCTATTAAGGCAGGTTCATCATCGATCCTTAAAAGAAAGCTGCCGATATTTTTAGTTGGGACACATTTATTTCCCGTCGGTTCTGCCCCAGCAGCAAATCCGAACCCAAATTTGGTTTTATTCTGGGGGGTAAGAAATACTCCGATAACATTATCATCCCCGACTTCATTATTATAGAATTCAACAGAATCATAATTACGTACATTTGTAGCAACATTTCCTACGACACGGTTTTCCCAACCTTGTGAATACAATTCTTCCAATAGTTCTTGGACTGATGGCATACCTTGTCCTTCTTCTTTGAAGTCCTCAAGTTGTTTTTTAAAAAAACGATTAACAAGCCCAGAAAAAAGTGAAACTACACGGCTATTAAGAGTTTCTTGTTTTTTCAATACCTCTGGAGGGAATTTCATTCCATCTTGAAACATCAACAAGAAACGATCGTCGTTATCTTCTAAATTCTTCGCTATTTCATGAATTTGTCGGGCTATTTTTTCATATTCTAACCTTGATTTTCCAAAGTTAAACGATGCGTCAACGAAAAAATCTCCACCTAACACCATCAAGCCAACACTGTGTAAAGCAAATCTGTCATTTACAAGTACTCCATTAGTTGTACTTCCGATTAGGATAACATCTTGTCCTATTACATCTCTGACTCCTTTTAACACATCTTTATAGTTATATTTTACACGGGTTAGAGAATCGACCCCTAATATTGCGAGTTTAGGATCTGTGCTAATCATTTCCAAAGCTTTATCAGCAACTGTCTTTCCAGCCTCATAACTATTATCTTTTGTTGATATTCCGGTTCCTGCTTCAATCATAATTTATAATTTTAATTTTTGATTTTATTATTCGATTTTAGTCTTTTTTTTTAATATTTTAGATACCTTCTAAGAATGTACTGATTTTTTTTTGGATCTCTCCCATATCATTTGATAGATCTTTCAAGAACGATTTTAATTTTGAAATTATTTCTTCTTCATTTACTTCCGCTCCTATAGGTTCAGTGAATTCTGGTTTGGGTTCTTTTGTTTTAAGGGGTTTAATTTCGGCTTCTAATTCTGATTCCTCCTCAGTAAGAAGGATTTCCTCAAATTCTTCATCTCGTTCAATAATTCCTTCGAGTTTAGCAAGCTTAGGGAATTGCTCTGGTTCGCTTCCACTTTCCACAACCTCTATACTAGCCCCATAGAGCTTTTTCTTAGCCTTAATCTTCGTTGCTGAGACGCCTGCGAAGTATCTATCCATCATGTTTGATTTAGCTCCGCTCCAAATCCAAATTTTCGTTCTTTTCGCATGAGTATCAATGATTATGTAGATTTTCCCTTCATTAAGTTTTGTCGTATCAATAGGTTCGATTTTCCTTCCTTCTAATTGATATATTTTTAAACTCAAAATACTCACCATTTTATTTTTATTATCTGACCATTTATCATAATTTATGTTTTTATAATTCTTTGTTTCCAATTTTCGATACTTTTACCTATCCTGATACTTTCATCGGAGTTGAGGGCTCTCTGGATTTTTTTTAATCCTTTTGCCGTCTTTGAAATATCGTAAAGAGCAAGGGACGTTCCAATGTTAAGTAAAATGACATCTTTCAATTCTTCAAGTACTTTAAACAACTCATTTCCAGAAAGATATTGGAGGTTTTGCTTTATATTGTCAAATATTTTTCTGAGAGTTTCATACTTTTCTGTACCCGCTGTATCTTTCAATGATTCTATCATATCTTTTAATTTCATGACCGTATCTTCTTGCGGAATAACGGTTTCTTGAGATGGTGCTTCTTCGATAGGTTCAAGTTTGACTGCTCTCTTTTCAACATGTTCCATAGGAATACTTTCTTTTTTTGCTTCGCTCCCTTCTGTTTTTATCACTTCTGGTCTACTTGCTTCCACTTCAAGAGATTCTATGGGTACTTTTTCTGGCTTTACTTCTTTTTTGGCTGAAATTTTCTCGGCAGCCTTAGCAACTGGAGCTTGAACTTCATCTGTTTCTCTAAGAGAGACTTGGGTCGGTATTTTTTCTGCCTTTTCTCCTAAAGCGCCAAATTTCTTTCCCGGTATTTTTAAGATCTCATCACCCATATCAGCGATTTTGCTCCTTATCCTCTCTAAAATATCAATCATAGCTAGCTTCACATAGGATAAATTCACTTCGTCTGAGCCCATAGCTAATAAGAGCAAATGAGGAGGAATATCATATAATAAAATATACCCTTTGTCTCCTTCTATCATTAACTCATTAAGGGCACCATGATTAATTCCATGAGAAAATTGTCTAAATGTGTCTCTAAGAACACCAATTTCCCATAAGATTTTCTCTGGAACTTTAAATGGAATAGTTGATTCAATAACTTCGTCATTTTTCACATTTATGAAAAAACACCCATTTAAGTCAGTAATCTTTTCTATTTCGTTTAAATAACTAGTTAAATTGTAATTGTCGCTCAAATATCAGACACCTCCAACTTAAATCCTTTCAATAATTTTTCAAGTTCAATGGAAATATTGCTCATACCGAAAGCAATTCTAAAAAGATCAGCATTTTTATCAATAATGGTAGTTAGTATTGCATTTTTTCCAGCATTTTGAATGATCACTCTCCCATAGTCAGAGTTCATATAAAGTCTTTTAAGTTCCCCTTTCCGCAATTTATTGCATAAATATCTAAAGGTTAACTTTACTGCGGCGGAAAGAGCTCCAACTAATATTGGATCTATTTTTCCTTTCCATGTATTTACGATTGGTACACCATCAGGATAAGCTATAACTATCTGACCTTTAACATCGCTCTGAGACTCAGTAAATTCTCTAATTATTCCTTTTAATTTATTTAATGTTTGATCATTCGACAAAATAATCAGTCTTTTTTACATTTTAATGTAGATATATAATCTTAATTTGAGCATAAAAACATTTAGATTTTTGATGTTTACAATATTGGGAAAAAGAACTTTGTAAGAAATAGGGAAAATTGTAGATTTATTCTAATCTAATAGAATCTAACAGATGATAAAACTATTAAAGTTGCAAAAAATAATATTCGCTCTAAGTCTTTTGGAATTAAAGGATTAAAATCCTTTTTCTTCTTGTGAGACAAAGAATTCACTCGCTAACTTTACATCTTTAAAAGTTAGTTCTCTCTTTAAAGAGTCCTTTAAATCCTTAATATATTGTTTACAAAGATCTAATTTTAACGAACTTCCTCTCATTTCAATCATATTTTGTAATGCCTTGGCGAAATCCTCAATGCTTTCTAAATCTTCATAATCCTCTTTTTTTATTTCAATATGATTTTCTTTTTCCTTTTGTTTTTTATCGAAGACATTTAATTCAATGTTTATATCTTCAGGTGCCAATCTCAATTTTCTTTTTTTAGCTTTTTCTTTATTCTCTTCTTTTAATTTATTTATAGATTTCTCATCCTTGGTCGAGATTGGTTTAACGGTTGGCTTTCTGCCTTTTGATTGAGGAAGGGGTTTCACAGAAACCTTTTTTGTAAATCTTATCTTTTCAGGGGGAGCAAATTTTTTCTTTCGCTCCAGCTTTTTTCTAATCTCCTTTTCTTCTTCCAATTCTTTATTTAGTTTTTCAACTTTCTTCTTAAATGAATCAATATATGTAAAGTTCTGATATTCATTACAGATATTAATCAATTGCTTATATTTTGATATCGCAGCAGCTAATTGATGTTGCTCCTCGAAAGTTTTAGCCTCTTGCTGCAATTTATCAAAAGATTCTGGTAATCCTTTTTTTAATTTGAGAGTTTCTCCAATCAATTGGTTAATTTTTATTTTCGCGTCTGGTGATTTTAGGGAAATCTCCTCGAAATTTTTAATCCCTAACTCATTTTTAATCTTTGGGATGGCAGATTTATCTATTAAATCTTTTTTATTTCCTAACTTAAGAAATTTAGATAGATTAGCTTCTCTTTTCTTGAGATCTAAAAAATGGTGAATAATTTTAAGGTTATATTTTGATAAATCAAAAAGAAAAATAACAAGATCTGACCCTTTGATAAACTTTGACCACAATAAGGAAAAATTGTCTTTTAATTGAAAATCCCATAAATCAAAACTTACATCATTAATAATATATTTTGATGCTTTTGCGAAATTCATAATTGATCGTTCATTTTCAACCCTTAGCAAATCATAGAGAGTGGTTTTCCCCGCATTCATGGGTCCGATAATCGCAATTTTTGAATGCAATTCTTTTTGCATTTCGCTTAAAAACTTTAGGAAGTCTTCATATTCGGAAGAGTTTTCATCTATATTTTTTGGGGTTGAAAAAAGGTCGGAAAATGTTTTTATTATTTTAGAGAGTATTTTGTCAACATAATTAATTGAATCAATGGGATCGGTAATAACGATAAAATATAACTTTCCCTTACCTTGATGGAACAGTTGATATTCTGAAAGAGGACGCTGAAAAGCTTTTCCAGGCATAGGCATATCAATATATGACTTTATTAATTCAAGTGATTTATCAAGATCTTCTCTTCCCAGTGCTTGGGCATAAGAATGAGTAAACACGACCTTTCCATCATATAAAACATGAATTTGTCTTAACATTTTTCTCGGGTAATTTATTGTAGCCGCAAAATTTTTTTTCAATAAAGATTTTTAATTAACATAAGTTTTCCTAATAAGATTATAAAAAAACTCTATTATAATATTTTATACTTTCTTAGGATTAATTACACTTAATAGAAATTAAAAAAATTTGTATTTTAATAATTATTTATTTAAAAAAGCAATCACGTCATAACTTGGTAGACTTAAAAAATGCCCTTAGAAGGAGACCACATATTAAAATTTTTAGGAAATCCGGTAAATGAGAGATATAATGATGAGTTATTAGATTTATTTATAGAGAGGATCGATGAATTATGCTTCAAGGAATGCGAAATTGACCGAATAGCGTGTACATTAACCCCCATGTGCTCAAGACGCTACCTGTTAAAGCTCCGCATAATAAATGGATTGGGCATAGATGATTTGCCAAAGTTTTGTTATAGTGTTCATAAAGGAGTAGTAGAACGGGAATTTCGCGGAAAAACAGTTATATATAGACCCTTTGATTCATATCTTTATTTAATTGATTTTTTAGACATTTATTTCCATGGAGATTACAGAAAATTAAATAAATATATTTCATTTAAAAATTGGGAAGAAGCGTTTGAAATCCTTGATAAGAGAATATCAAAGGGAGAGAAGTTTAATTATCATAAAACAGATAACTACATTATTTTTAAATTTGAGGAAAGAATGCATATAATTTTTATTGAACAAAAGTATGTTATTTGCAATGTGAATAGGGAAAATCTTCCTTCTCTTGAATTAATTAAGGGAATACTTGAATTGAATTCACAAGTAAATTTTCCCGAAGTTAAAATTAAGTTAAGTCCATCCCATTTTGTAGAATTAAGAATCAAATTACCAAATGATGTAATTTCAAAAGTTAAACATAATTATTTAGAAAGTGAGGAAAAATCTACAAGAGACACTTACTTTTGGGAAAAATTCCCTGAAGATATATCCTCATTAACAGAATTTTGTCAAGAAATAAGTATGGAAATGAATTGGAGTAAAGATTTAGAAATTAAATTATTTATAAGCACAAACAAAAACTATTCCAATCATATAAATAAAAAAGCTCCTTTACGATATAGAGATTTAAGATCGATTATTGAATTTATTAATAAAATCTACAACCAGTTCTATGTGATTTGGGTTTAGAAAATTAAGTTAAGATATTTAAATTAAAATTTAAAAAAGGTATTGAATATGCCAGAAAACCAAAAAGTACCCGAGGAAATTGAAAGGGTCAAAGAATTAGTAAATGAAGGAAGAATAGATGATTCTGTAGAGGTCATAGCTGAGTATTTAGAACGCTCTGAGGAAGATAATTACATTGATAGATTAGAAAACATTATAGAAATTTTACTTTCATTACATGGTGGAAAAACAGTTCTTAGATTTCTTATTGAGCATCAAATCATAGATATTCCATCATTATTAAAGAATCTCTCGAAACGTGATAGTTTATTGAGATACTCTTTTCTATTACTCCTGAAATCTATGTGTGAAAACGAAAGTGATTTATTTTTACCTTATGCTGAGGATCTATTGGAAAATGAAGATCCTAATGTAAAAGAAGCCGCTCTTCAATTAATGGTTTTTATGGCGGGTGGTGAAAAAGATATTGCTGACGATTCATTAATTCAATTACTTGGATCAAAATTAACAGATGAAAAAGAATTTGTTATTGAAAAGGCAACTCAAGCTCTAGTTGCGCTAGGTAAGAAATCTCCTTCAATAATAACCAAAACCTTAAGTAATTGCGCTCGAGAATATTCTGAAAACGAGGAACTTAAAGATAATATTGACGATGTTTTAAAATCAATTGTTTCCATAGAAAAATTTGAAGAAATTGTTGAGGAAGAAAAAGAGGAACCCAAAGAAAAGCCCACTACTGAAGAAGAATCCATGGAAATCTCCGAAAAGGCGGAAACTAAAAAGGAAGTTAAGCCTGAAAAAGAAGAGGAAAAAAAGGAAAAAAAGAAAGGAGAAATTAAAAAGGCAGAAAAAGAAATAAAAGAGGAAGAAGGAAAGATCTTGGATAAAGAGCTAGCATTAAAAAAGAAGAAATTAGCGTTAAAAAAGAAAAGATTGGAACTTCAAGCCAAAGAAAAGGAGTTAGAAGAAAAAGAAATTGCTGAGAAAGAAAAAGCGCTTAAAAAGAAACAAGAATTGATAGAAAAAGAAAAAGAACTTTCTCAAGTAGAATTAGAATTAAAAGAAAAATCAATTGAAGAGAAGGAACAACAAATTAAGAAACAAGAAGCTAAGCGCCTCAGAGAACAAATCAAAAGTATGGAAGAGGAAAATAAAGAGAATAATGAAAATTCTTAGGACATTTTCTATATAGGTGTTTCTTTAAGGCGTTTTTTCATTTTCCTTACTTCATTTATTCTATGATCTTCTGAAGGTAATTCTTTTGATAAATTATCAGTAAGATGATATGCTTCCTCAATAAACCTTAAATTTTCTAAGAATTCAATCAATTGAATCTTGTTGTCAACATTACTTATTTTTTTTTCAAATTCAATGAGTTTTTCTTTAATGATATTATGAATGTTCCCTTTTTTCTCAAGATCCTTCACAGTTCGTATCAATTGTGTCAAGGTATTCATAATATTATATTTTTCTCCTTCAGAATATTGATCTAAGTGAGTTAAGATATCGCTTACATAGGTTTCAGCCTGCTTATATTCTTCATGTTTCACTGATAATTCAATTAATTCCATTAAGGATAATTCATAAAGAAACTTGCTTTCCACATTGGGAACGACCTTTTCATATATCCAATTAATAAGCTTTGGATAATCGAATTTCTTAATAACATCAGCTAAGAATTTTATTACCGAAAAATAGAGTTTCGCATTCTCTGTTTTTACAGAGGTTAGAAAGGAAACCAAGGCATATTTTACTCGACCTATTGCATCATCAAACTGTTCCGGATCCTCAGCAAATTTATAATAAGCAGATTCGAGAATTGATTTAATCTTTTCTTGATTTTTAAAATCATATATGAAGTATTCCGTCCATATTGGCTCGGGAACTCCCTTCTTTTGGGTTTTCTTGCTCTTTGAAGAAGAACTTTTTTCCGATGATTTTTTTTCCTCATGTTCTTCTATTTCTTTCTCGGAAATAACGTTTAATATTATTTTTTCTTTATTTTTAGGAACAATTAGATTAAAGTATACATCTTCCTCCTCTTCAAATAAATCATCTCGAAGTTCCTTAGGAAAAGTAATTCCAGTTTTAGTTTTCTTGATTATTTTTTGGTAATACGGTTCTTCCTCCAATTCATTGGAACCCTTTTTATCTTCCATAGTATTCTAAACCTAAATTTAAAATTAAATGTTCTTGTTCAAAATGACTCTGACTGAAGCTTTAGATTGTATTATAAAGATTTCTTTTAAATAGTAATTTTATTATCCTGTAATATTTACTAATTCAACCCCACGTACATCAAAATTTTTATCTATAAAACAAAGAATCGCATGTCCTTTATGACTATACACTAAGGGCACCGGATAGGAATCAGCAGATTCCACAAAACTCTTTTTAACAAAAATGGGGAGAACTGTTTTGCATACTCTGCAATGTACATTAATTTTTTTCACAAGGTTCAAATCTTTAAAATTTTTAACTGATTCTTCTGCTACTTTCTCGAAGTTTTTAAAGATGCTTGCTGTGATATTTTCGAATTCCAAGATTACAGGTATATCAAACATCTCATTAAATTTTATATCAATATGTTCAAGAAGAGCTTCTAATAGCTGAAATTGAACTTCATTGACAGCGCCAACCGTATATATCAAATTGTTCTTCCTAATATGGACCATTTTACTGTTTCCTTTATATATATGAAAGAAGATACCTTCTGTTGCATGTTCTTTGACGATATTTAAATCTAAAATATAGCTTTTAAAAGAACGAGGAGGCTTCCATTCAAATAAAGTCATATGATCCGTTGAGATATTGATAAAATTAAGCTTGTCTTGAATATTATTATAATTAGAATTCATGAGGGAATGATATGATTATTATAATTGAAGATTTGTTATTAGATTGATATCTTTACTATCAATTTATTGGAAAAATTACTGATTTTTATATATTAACCACCCTATTTATATTTTAATTTAATTTTTTGAAAATTGATTTGAAATATTTTTCATATAAACCGCAAAAGATTTTTCTTTTTTCTACTACTTATATAACGTATTAAAAATTCTGGAGGAGTAAACTCTTGGATAAAAAAGAAATTTTTAGAGATCTTGAATCTTTCGATGGAACACAACGAAAAGAAAGATATAGGGATGTTTCAATTACGGTGATTCTTTCTCAACCCGAAAGTGCAGGGAATGTTGGATCAATAGCTCGTGTGATGAAAAACTTTGATTTTGATAATCTTGTCATTTTCAATCCCATTGAGAAAAAAAAAGCGATTTTTTCCAAAAAGACTCAAGGTTTTGCCATGCATGGAAAAGATGTTCTTTTTAACGCTAAAGTAGTTGAAAGTAGAACTCAAGAGGAACATATAGGAGATTTTGAAAACTATTTAAAGAATTTTGATCTTATTATTGGAACTACGTCAAAAGGATCAAGATATACGAACATTAAGCGATTAGCAATCTTTCCAGAAGACTTAGAGATTCCAAAAATAGAAGAAAATATGGAAATCGCGGTATTATTTGGTAAGGAATCTAGGGGATTAACTAATGAGGAGATGCAACTGGTCGATATTCCCTTAAGAATCCCAACGAGCAATGATTACCCAACAATGAATCTTTCTCATGCGTGTGCCATAATTTTATATGAGTTTTTTAAAAAACTTAACTTTATTGAGGTTGGAAGGGGAAAACACCCAGTTTTAGTGGCAAACAAGAAAAATCGCCAAATTTTATATGATAAAATTGAAAGTGTGATATCCAAGATTAAAATCAGAAATTACAAACAGAATAGAACTATAAATGCCTTTAAAAACGTATTTGAAAGGGCGTTTATGTCAAAAAAAGAACTGAGTCTCATTTTAGGTGTGTTTTCGAAATTAGAGCACATATTAGAAAAAAATAAACCATTTAATGATTCTGATCAGAGTAAATAACATTCCTAAATTTTGGATAATTCACAAAGAATAGTTAAAACTAACTATAATAAAAAGTAAAGTAAAAAATTGTTCGAGATGTGAATATCTTATTTTTCTTGATTTATTTGAATGTCTCCTTGTCCATTATTCTTTATCTGGTTTTGAATCTGTTTGCGGTTCTTTTAGTTGATCTTCGGAGCCTAAATTTAAATCATCTTGTGAGGTTAGTAATTTCTTTTTAACCTAACCAATTATACTCGGAGAACTTGATAAAATGCCGAATGTTACTTACCATCATCGAGAATTACAAAATCTGTGGGGGATAAATAAGGACTATGAAGAGGTAATCATTTGTGTGATTTCTGAAACAATATTGATGGTAAAAGACAAAAGAAATTGCAGGGATCAGAAACATTATTCAAGAAAATATAAAAGTTTTTGTTCCAATTCTTGAAGATGCTTGGCTTGGTAGCCGAAAGGATTTTTAACATATTTTATTTCCCCCTTCTACTTTTTTCCTATAAAAATTAAATCTCTCAAGTTTAAAAAGAAAACTGTGAAATTTTGAATTTTAAAAAATTTAAGGCTTAGATTTTTATTTGTTTAATTCTTTGTTCTTTTACAGTAAGGTAAGATTATTTTCGAAAGATTCATTGGATATCTAACATTTAATAGAATAACCTCTGATAATTTAAAATAAATCAGAATTAATAAAAGGCTAAATACATGAACAATTTTTCAAAAATAAAGAAAGGGTTGGTTAATTTTGCCAATTTTTCATTTGTTACTCTTGTTGGCATGTTAACTGGTGTTATATTAATTTTACTCTCTCTCTATAATTTTCCCGATTATAATATTTATAATCATTTTGTTTCAGCTTTGGGTGCGAGTGCTGGGGTTTCAGCGCCTTTATTTAATATTGGTGTGATTATAATAGGATTTAGTGCATCTTATTTTTTTTATAATTTAGGAAAGCAACTTAAGGAAGAGAATATTCATAATCAAATTCGAATTACCACTATTCGACTTGCAGTTTTTTCCTCAATCAGTCTTGTTTTTGTAGGGATTTTTCCCTCAGCAGGTACTGTAATTAAGATTCTACATGGTATTTCTGCTTTTTCATTCTTTTTCTCAAGTATGATTTATTTCACACTCCTCGGATATCTCATGTTAAAACATTCGAAATTTACACGATTTCAATCTTATACTGCTTTTGGAGTTGCTTTCATCGCAGGTACCTTATTTTTTGACTGGGCACCCCTTTTAGAATGGTCGTTTTTTTGGGCGAGTATTTCTTGGATGTTCTATAATTCTATTTTACTTTTTATCAGACGTCTAAAACAAGTAGTTCCTCTTTAAGGAACCCTTTTCTTATATAATCATTCAAATTATTTTCTTTACTATCTCTACTTTAATTTATTTTAAGCACGTAATTCTCTTAAAATTCTAAAGAAGGAAAAACGATTAAAAAAGAAGAAAGAAGGGTAGAAATTAAATAAAATATTTCTTTTGTAAATGAGCATATTCATAATATTGCTCAAGTTCTTTTTCAACATATTCATAGATCAAATCATAAAATTGACGGAATAGTTCATCAGGAAAAACATTGCTATCTAATATTATTTCATTGACTAGTTCCTCGGTAACCATCTGAGAATTAATGGGTTGATGGTAAAACAAAAAATTCATCATTGCCTTGTCGATTTTATCCTTTACAATACTTTTTATCATTTTTAATCCAATATCCGATTTAGGATTTATGTAATAGGGGTAATTCTTATCATCTAATATTTTTATAATTCCTAACGACTCCACCAGCTTATCTACACAATAATTCAAAGCACTTGGTTTAATGCCAAAGCTTTGACAAAACTCTTTTTTAGGTCCATGTAAAGGAAATGCCATTGGGTGTCGTTTAATTATATAAAAAGCAGCGATAAAAAATTTATAGATATTATGCGGAATATTATCAGTCTTTCTTAAATATCTATAAACGAGATGTACACATTTCAAGATAATTTCCCGAGAAATTTTAAATTGTTCTAAAAATTCCTGACCACTTTTTAGCAAGTCAAGGGTTATTTGATCTCTTGTGTTATATTCTTGGTTTGAAATTTGGGATAACTCTAACATATAAACTATACCTAATGTTTTAATTATATTTGCTTAAAATCCTTTAATTCTTGTTTTAAGATCTTCCGAATTTCAGGTTTCAGAGTATCCGAGCAAACTTCTCCAGATCCTTTTTTGATGGTATGCCCATTATTTTGGCATATTGAATCAAACGGAACGGCTACTCCCTTAAAAAAATCTATATATTCCCTTTCTATTTCTTTAATGCTATTACTTCTTCTTAATACCTCTAGATCCAAATCTAATTTTAACATATAAACTATCACCTTGTTTGGCTGTATCTCCTCTGAATCCGACTATATTATTCGGATATTCTATAGATAATATGTGATCATTTTCGTATATAAATATTGTGATGCAGATCTGCATCAAATTATTAACAAGAGAATACTTATTTATAAATAAAAATTTATTTCTCGCAGAATCAACATCGAATATGCATCAAAAGTGCATACCTTTAAATAGTAAAAAATCTATTTATTAATAAAGAAATTTAATTTTGTCGAAATTCTAAATTATGTCTCCTGCAAGTAATTCAAGTGATGCTGATGAAATACCTCCTAAATCAGTGAGAATTACGACTACTTTAGATTATATAGACGCAAAAATAATAGAAAACTTGCAAGGAGCTCTCGGAAATTCCCAATCCTCAGTAATAAACTATATTATTAAAGATTGGATCAAAACAAATTCAGAAAAAATTAGGCTAACATATGGAATAGATATCGCAGGAATTAGAAGAGAAATTCAATCGGTGATTAAAGGTATAGAAATTGAAGAAGAAATTCAGAAGAATGTAATGACCGAATTACAAAAAAGATTTAAGAGGATTAAAAAGATGAAAATCTCTTCCCTTGCTGAAATGATGAGTGTTCACGAACAGACATTAATCAATATTATAACTCTTAAGGGAGATGAGCTAGAAGAGCAAGGTTTGGATTTAGAAATTGATGGAGATTATATTGTAAAGAAATAAAACGTGAAAAGAATTCCTGACCTATCGTACTTAATTTTTTTAGCTAAAACTCAATTTTTATACTCTTATACTCTTATACTCTTATACTCTTAGATACTCTTCTGGTTTTATACTTGTTGCCAACATAACTTGATTGATATCTTTATTTTCGCTCCAATCTTTATGCTCTTTCCAATAATTAATTATTTCAGTTTTCATATCCCAATCAGATTCGAAGACATCCATCTTCTTAGCCCCTTCTAGTCCGATCGCCAATCCTAACTCTCGAAATGCTAATCCATGGGTTCTAATATTAAATGATTGAAGTCCAAAATCTGCGGCATCCAATATATCAGGTATTAATTCATGATCTTCATCGATCTGATATAAGCGATAACAATCTACCAGTAATTCGCCAACTCCCAGAGGATCGGTAGTTGGTAGGCGGATTCTTTTTGTGATATTATACATTTCTTCAATAGGTTCTTTTAATTTCCTTTTCGAATTAATATCAACTATTTTAAATGTAACATACCCATTGAGGGGATCATGTTGTCCCATTGAAGGGATAAGAGGTCTAGAAAGATCAATACTCATTTTCCAATACATTTTACCATCATCAACAAATTTTTCCGAAGCATTTACTAGATCTACCGCATACGTCATATATTTTTCTTCTTCTAGAAGATTATTCATTTTGACGAGTGCGATTATCCATTTTGTAAGATAGTGGAAATATTGTCCATCTCGTTCCCATTCGAGACGTTGGTTTATAGGATTTCCAGGTTCTCTCTCAGGAAGGGACTTTCCTATTCGAAGTCCATTTTTGGTTGGATGATCCTTGCTTCCAAGCCATCCTTCTCTTTTATCATCTTCCCGATGTTTCCCCAGTGTTTGATGTACTTGCTCTACTAAATCCACTGCTAGTTGTTTATATGTTTCATCATTAGTATCCTTGAACAATTGAATAAAATTGCAAACGGCAAATGCATCTGTCCAAAGATATCTTCTCGGCGGTTTATCGGAATTAAGACCAGTATTTTCTGCAAATTGCAACATTAAAGATTTGGCAAGATTCATATAATAAGACCATAGAAGATGATATATATTTATAATGATTAAGAATTTTAAATTCTTGTTTGGTTTCTAAAAATAAGAATGATGGTAAAAAATTGTAAATCAAATAAATTTTTTAATCAGAATAATAATCCATTAAGGAAAATCGATTCATTTTACATAGCTAACTTTCCTCCCCCTTAATTTAAGATTACTTCAAAAAATAATAATTAAAATGAATATAGCACTATACAAAATTATCAATGATAGATGAGAAAAGAAATAGAATATTTGCATATATCTTACTTATTCTGACAGCCCTTATTTGGGGTGGAACGTGGCCCTTAGGAAGATGGCTTGTATCCGAGGATGTGGGAGGAGAAACCATTCCACCAATGATGATCGCAGTGATTCGATACTTTCTTGCGGTTGTTTGTTTTTTTATAATTCTGAAGTATAAAGAAGGCACCCTCCATTTCCAATTTGCCAGGAATCATTGGAAAATATTAACATTTATGGGTTTGACATCTGTGTTGATTTACCAGATCGGATATCTTTTTGGGGAAATGTTTACCGCAGCAAGTGATGCAAGTATTTTAGTCGCTACAAATGCAATTTGGGTTATAATTATTGCGAGTGTTTTCTTGGATAAGAAATTCGAAAAGAAGAGATTTATAGGTACTGTTTTAGCTTTTATTTCTGTTTTTTTAGTCGTAGGATTTTCACCCAATGTTGACGTTCCAAATAGAATTCTAGGAGATATCTTAATTCTTATGGCTGCTTTTGGGTATGCATCATATACGGTAGCCTCAAAGCATTTTATGAATACTGCTCAAGCGGATAAAGAATCCTATCAACCAACTTCTCTATGGATTATTACATGGGTCTCTTTTTTTGGATTACTATTAATTACTCCGATCTCTTTGATAATTAGTCCTGAGTACATAAATCCTGTAACCTATCTTTCTGTCCCTACGCGAATTTGGTTAGGGATTAGCTATTTGGCGTTTATTTCTACTATAGGGGGATATACATTTTATTTAGAAGGAGTTAAGCGGTTAGATGCGAGTAAGGCAGCAATATTTCAAACATTGGTTCCTCTTTTTGGCGTTATTCTTTCGGCTTTATTCTTAAAAGAACAGTTCGATGTTTTTGTATATCCTATTTCATTGTTACTTGTAATATCAGGAATCACACTAGTTAACTACGAAGGAGCGATAAAAAATAAGAAAAATGATAATAAAGAATAAACCAATTTGGATTTATCCAAACAGTGAAAATATTACAATTCAATCAATTAGTCTGCTTTTACTCAGCATAGGGTTCATATTAAGAGTTTTTGTTTATTTAATTTTTCCAAAAATTAATTTCTCGTTAATTCTAATTCTCTTTTTCGTAGTCCTTTTACTAAGGATATTCTATTCTTCTATTATTCAGACCAGATTCGAATCAAAAAGGATTGAGAAAAATCCCAAAATCTAAAATATTGATTCGCATATATAATCATAATGAATCATGTTTCTATTCAATCTTTTCAAAATGAGGATTATTATGAATTAGCAGAAGTCTTCTTAATATCATTTAAAGGCTCAGCGTCAGATCCAAGAACAATGAAAAGGACGACTCAAAAATTCGAAATTTTTGGAGATAACAATATCACACATTTTTTTGTGGCTAAGAAATCAGATCAAGTTATTGGAATGGGAGGGATTACTTTTTATAAGGGTTCTTCTTTTATTGGATACTTAGGTGTCCTTCCCAAATATAGAAATCAAGGAATTGGTACAAAATTGTTTAAAAAGATGTTTCATTTTGCTAAAAAGAAAAATCCAATAATTGAATTATTTGCAAATTTGGAAGCTGTTAGCATTTATCGCAGATTTGGTTTCAAGGAAGAATTTTTTTGTAATAGATATGAATTACATCCTATTAAGAAATCATATGGGCAGAGAGTTAATCAATTAGCAGAAATTCCAAGCTGGATATTTGATTTAGATAAAAAAATAATGGGATATGATCGCTCAATGTTATTAAATTGTTTATTCTCTAAAATGAACTTTTCCTTAATCAGCTATAGAACTGAAGGATATATTTTTTATGATGATGCTAATATTGGTCCTTTAATTGCCAAAAATTCAGAAATAGCATTAGAGCTAATAAATTATATTCTAAGAGGGACCGAGTATCATGCTTTAATTCCTTCCCATTTAATCTCAGATCTTTCAATTTTTACCCCAGAAAAGGTCCATGAAACTAAAAAAATGAGATATGGCAATCAAATAGGTCACAATTGGAAACCTGAAGTTATGGGATATTATTCATACGCAACCGGTTAAATTCTACCAAATTTGAGTATTAAAGTTTTCAAATTAGGTTTTTTTAAAAATAATTTTTCTTTAGAAAAGAAATAAAAAGAGGTTCTATATATATTTTATATGAGTCTCGATGATAAAATTGCCCAAATTAAAGTTGAGATAGAGAATAAGGAAGGAAAAGAATGGTTAGGTCTTAAAAACACAACAGAACAGCGTCTTGAGTCTCTTTTATGGTATTTAGAACATCCTAAGATAAAAGATTTCCCTCGATTATTGGAAGAAGCGGTGAATCTATATTTTAAAGCAAAGGAAAGTGGATTTTTAAAGATGGAG
Organism: uncultured archaeon; assembly: GCA_964653985.1. Lineage (GTDB taxonomy): Archaea > Asgardarchaeota > Lokiarchaeia > Sigyniarchaeales > SOKP01 > CAZZIC01. The sequence goes on from CAZZIC010000001.1 coordinate 73,456, forward strand.
GGTATTATACGGAAACTTGATCAGTTGAACATAAAATTAGGAAAGTATGATTACACCAAGGAAAAGGAAGATAAGGAAGGAGGAAAGGAAAAAAGATTTCTGAATTATACTAAGGCTATTCAAGAGTTAAGAAAAAAAATTGAAATCTTGTTACAATCTCCGTTAGGAACGAGTTTACCTGAAAAAACTCAAAAATCCCTTATAACTTTACGTAATTATCTTAACCATCCTGATTTAAAGTCTCGACCAAATCTCGTAGATGAACTATATAACGTTTATGAAACCGCAGAAGAAAATGATTTTATGCAAATGGAATCCTTTAACCAGTTCCTAAACAAACTCGAGATAAAACTTGGATCTTTAACGAAAGAAATGAAGAGTTTTAAAACAATTGAAGAAAAAATGGAAGAATTGGAAGAAGAAAAATTAGAACTTCAACAAAAAATCGAAAATCTTGAGAAAGAAAAGCAAAACTTAAAAGAAAAAGAACGAGAATTTGAAATGGAGAAACAAGATTTAATCGAACAGCAAGAGAGATTACAAGTTGAGAAAGAGGAGTTCCAAACTGAGAGAAATGAGTTAAAGGATAAAATAGAAACACTTACACAAAAAGTTAATGCACTTCAGGAAGAAAATCAAGATTTAAAAGAGAGAAACCAACGATTGGAAGAAAAAAGAGGAGATCTGCTCAAAGAATTAGAAGAACTCCAAAAATTAAAAGCAGAAAATAAAGAACTAACTGCAAAATTACAAAAGTTGGATGATGTTGTGGGAAAAATTGAAACCTTAGAAGCTGAAAATCAAAAACTTAAACAAGAAAATAATCAATTAAATACCGGATTAAAAAAATTAGAAGGACTCATTCAACAGTTTGAACAAAAACAACAAGAGCTTTAGCTTAATTCAATTCTTTATTTTATCTAATAGTAAGAGACTGATAATTCCTATTCAATTAAATAATAATTCTTAAAAAAAAGGTTATATAGAACAACTTCTAATCCCTTCAGAATAGGTTATTTGAACTGTACTTTCGATTATATCATATTTTTCGAATAAGTAATTATTTATTTTATTGATAAACTCATCATGATTCGTGTTTTCATCAATCCGAATATGTGTTGTAAAAACTAAAAAGTTAAGTGTAATAGTCCAAAGATGAGTGTGCTCAATGTTAAGAATTTCATCAAAATTATCTCGCAAATCCTCCTCAATCATATGGATATTTAAACCGCTTGGAGCCATTTCAAGAAGTACTCTGGTGGAATCTCGCAGTATACCCACAGCCCATATAATAATGACAATCGAAATGACAAAACTTATAATAGGGTCTAAAAAATTCCAACCTGTAAAATAAATTGTAATAGAAACCACAACTATTCCAATCGAAGATGCGGCATCTCCGAGCATGTGAAAAAAGACTCCTTTTATATTGATATCTTGCTCATGTGAGCTGTATAAGAGTGAGACACTAATAAGATTAACGCTTAATCCAAGAATCGCCACTAAAAGCATATATAAACTCTCAATCTCAAGCGGAGTTAATATTCGAAGGATTGCTTCATAGATTATGTATCCTACAATTCCCAATAGAAAAATCCCATTTATAAACGCGGCGAGAATCTCCGCTCTATAATACCCAAAAGTCCGGTGATGACAAGTAGGTTTTTGACATAGGTAAATAGCGAATAGAGATATACTAATTGCGAATGCATGTGTAAACATATGCCCCGCATCGCTGAGTAAGGCAATGCTATTAGTAAATAATCCGCCAATGATCTCAACAAACATTATTGATATGGTTATAGTTAAAGAAATAAGTAAACGGTTCTTTCCTACCTTTCGATATTCAAAAATACGATCTCGTCTCTCTTTTCCATTAAGTTCCTTTTCTCGATTTATCAATATTATTCGTTTTCGTGGGTTATTTCATTGCTTGGCTTAATTTAGTCTAAAGTTTTTTCTTAATTAATCTTTTGACTTTGAATTATAAAATTGAATAGTTATATAAACCGTTAATAATTTTAGGAAGTTGATAATATTGACAAAGTTATAAAATAAATATATTATTATTCCATTATCTTGGTATGTCCGAATTCTTTGAATCGAATTTTAAAAACTTTTCTGAGCAAGAAAGGACAAATAGGTTAAAACAATTAGCCTATCTTTCGATAATTTTAGTTTTAATCTTTTTTACAAGATTTTTTAATTATCTTCTCTTTCATTCAATTTCTGAGCTTTTTAGTATAGTAATTGCTGGGGGAACCTTCTTAATCGGCTGGAACTCACGCCGTTATATGGAGAATTCTTTTTTTCTTGTACTTGGAGTTTCTTTTCTCTTTGTTGGGGTATTAGATTTAATACATACTATAGGATATAAAGGAATGGGGATCTTAATGAATGCAAGTTCTAATCTCCCTACTCAATTATGGATTTCTGCTAGATTCTTACAAGCATTCTCCTTTATTTCCTCATTTTTCTTTTTAAACAAGAAGATAAAACCAGAAATCTTAGTTATTTCCTATACCTTTATAACTGCAGCTTTATTTCTAATGATTTTTACAGGTATCTTCCCCGATTGTTATTCTGAACCAACAGGTCTAACACTTTTTAAAATTGTGAGTGAATATGTTATAATTAGTATATTTTTAAGTTCCATTATTCTTTTGTATCACTTTAGAAAAGAATTTGATAGAGAAATTTCATATCTATTATTCGGAGCATTTATCATCTTCTCATTATCTGAGTTTTCCTTTACATTATATTTAGATGTCTATGGAATTTTTAATCTTATCGGACATCTCTTAAAGATTACTGGATTCTTTTTTATATACCTGGCTATTATAGAAACAGGTTTTAGAAATCCTTTTGATTTATTATTCAGGAAATTAAAAACGCAAGAAGAAAGAATTAAGGCAGAAAGAGATATTCTTTTAAATATCTTTGATGGAATGACGGATAAAATCTATATTGTAAATCAGTATTATAAAATTACTTATGCAAACCCTTCATTCATAAAAGAATTCGGAGAAATAAAAACTAGAACTTGTTATAAATATCTACATAATAGGGATTCTCCTTGCTCTGATTGTAAATTTCCACAAATTATGAAAGGAAATGTAGCAAGATGGGAATGGCATGCAGAAAAAAGGGACAAATATTATGATCATATTGATACGCCAATTAGAGGAATTGAAGGACATATCTCTAAACTCGCTATTTTAAGAGATATTACTGACATGAAAAAGACCCAAGAGAACTTAAAGAGTTTTGTTTCAACGGTTTCACATGAATTAAAAAATCCAATTGCTGTTTTATCACAAACCATAGAAATGATTGATCAATATGGAAATCAGCTCCAAGGAGATGGAAGAGAAAGATTAATGGATATTATGTCTAAGAATTCTAAATTAATGGCAGAATTGATAGAGGATCTCCTTGTACTTTCCAAGATAGATGATAAAAGATCAGAATTGGATATTGAAAGATATAACTTGAGGACAATCTTAGAAAATACACTCCAAAAATTAAATCCACTACTAAAAAACAAGAAACTAAATGTAGATTTGAAAATTGGAGAAAACATCTTTTTATACGGTGATACTCAAAAATTAGAACAAATCTTTAGAATTCTTATTGATAATGCTATTAAATACTCTTATGAGAATTCAGAAATCAAAATTGATGCAAGAGATAATTATGAAGGGGAATTTAATCCTGAAAAGATTGGAGGGGTTTTGGTAAGTTTTACAGACACGGGCAGAGGAATCTCTGAAAAAGATCTACCTCATATTTTTGAACGATTTTATCGGTCTGAGAAGGTAAAGGAAATAACAGGTACTGGTTTGGGATTAGCTATAGCCAAAGAATTGCTTGATTTGCATGAAGGAAAAATATATGTTGAGACAGAATATGGAAAGGGAACGACCTTTCATTTACTCTTACCTAAGAATTTAAAGAACTCAAAAAGATAATGTAGTAAAAGCTTACTCTATCTTCTTAAATTTTATTTTGTTTTGTATTGTAAAATAAAAAAGAAGTCCGATTATTGCCACGAAGGAGAGGGTAAAGTAAGTAAAGTTGATCCCTACATCCGCGATAAAGCCTCCCAAAAATGTCCCCAAAAAGAAACTTAAACTAATAAAACTCTCAAAATAAAAGCCATATTTAGAAGTATTTTCTATTATATTCCTTAAAATAATCATTTTAAATGAAAAACAATATAAGAATGCTAAAGAAGTTCCAAATGCTCCAAATAAAATTAAAAATAAATATACGTTAGAGTTCAATCCAGCGATAATTAAAACGATGGATAATATTGTAATAGATCCGATCGCTAACCTTTTTAGTGTTTTCAAAGAAAGACTCATACCTTTAAAGGTAAAGGTTGTTTGGAAAGCTATCAGAATAAATGAGGATAGATAATTAATAAAGAGCGGAAAGCCCAATATCTCATATTTTATTGGATATATTAAGCCGTTTGCGTGTTCTAAAAATCCGTACATACTAATTATGAAAAAGGGAAGGAAAACAGGATAATTTACATTCTTAAACTTGCTTACTTCAATATTAGGCTGCTCAATAGAAGGGAGTTCCTTGTTTTTTTTATTCATTTTTTTGGGTTCCTGAAAAAGGAAGGTTAAAATCAAGCATATTAAAATATAGAGAAAGCTAATGTCAAACATTAAATTAATGTCTGCGATAAAAAACAAAAGAAAGCTTCCTAATAAGAAAGAGAATGCAGAACCTAAATTCCAAGAAAGGGAATACTTTCTAATGAGTTTACTTTCCATTAAATCTTCACTTTCATTCTCTCCACCTAATTCATTTTTCTCTACGGAGGTTAACATGGATAATGAAGAATTTAAAACAGGCCAAAATAAACCCAACATCAACCCTTCTATTAGTCGAAGTCCTAGGAAGGTATAAGGATTCGCAGTAAATTGATAAAATAATTGAGCTCCCGTTATTACCAAAATACAGATTATGAGAGAATTTTTATTCCCTATCTTTTCCGGAATATTCTTGAAAATTACTGGCGAAAAGATATAGACAAAATTCATTGAGGCACTTATAATTCCAATCAAACCTGGGGCATAACCTAATTGGAAGAAAAAGATTGGTATAGCCAAATTAATAATAACAATATTCGCGACACGAAAGAACCCCAATAATAGGAGAGGATATATCTTATATTCCGATTGATTCATAATGAAAACTTAATTATAATTTTATTCTTTAAAGAAATACTTCTTTAAAATATTAAATATTTAATCTGTATTATAAAATGAGTTAAAAATAACCTAAAATGAACTAATCAAAAATAAGTTATACAACCTTAAATTATGATAAAAAAGTCCTATCCTCTTCTATCCTAAAAATAAGGGTTAAATTAATGTAATTCAGTAATTTGAGTAAGAAGTTTTTCTTTTTCATCTTCTGTAGGTTCAGTATGACTCTCAATGGCTCTACAATGATCTATATAATTTTTCATTAACTCTTCAACTGTTCTCCCGTGTATTCTAGCCTCACATTTAGGACATTCCAATACTTTAGTCATAATATTTTCCCCTTAGGTTTTTATTATTTTTATATTATTGAAATAGAATGTTCTATTCAAATATTAATATTAATAAACAATTTTTAGGTTAATCTTTAATGACAATTCTTAAGTAGAAATACGCAAATATAAATTCAATATTTATAATTTATTACGTTTTTCCGAATATAAAATAAGGTTAGCTTTAAAGAATCTTTCTATGGAAGGCATTTGAATCTTATTCTAGACAGAATAGGAAAGAGAGAAAAATATTACAATTTCTAATTATTTTTCAATTAACAAAATTTCTAACTCAAGAGACTCCCCTTAGCATGAAAAAATTCATGATTTTATGCTCCAAAATCGATTTGAAATTAAAACTTTAATATACAAATTTAAATAACCGACTGAAATAATGATTATTATGGTAAATACGCATAATAAAACCTTTTTCGGAATCGACTCAGCGCTTTTAATAAGAAGCGATTCCAAAAAAAATCCGTACATATTTTTGAAAGGTTTTCAAAAGAAAAAGGATGATACTTGGGAAAAGCCTTCTACTGGAGAGGGGAAAACTATAAAATTATCCTTGGAAGAAATCGTTAGCCTACTTCACATCTTACGTCAAGAAAAGAATTCTTGGAAAACAAAGCATGATTTTCAAGAGAGACGGACAGAAATTGTGTTTAAATGGATCCCCGAAGAGATTTTAAATATTGCTATGAATAATTACTCGATAAAATTGAAAAAATCTCAAGTTGAATTACTTGAGATGTTATTGGACCACATCCTTCAAGAAAAAATAATACATGCTACTTCTTTAGAGGTTATCGCAGAAAGAGAATTTTCTTCTGAAAAACAAGAGGAACGCATAGAAATTGAAGGTATTGTTGAAGGGTCCACAGAGAAAGCCGTCCGTATAAATTTTGGAGAGAGGAAAGAAGTTTGGATCCCAAAATCAACAATTCATAGTGATTTTAAGCTTGAAAGGGGGAGTAAACAAAGATTTATTATTGATAGTTGGGTATTGAACAGAAAAGATGTTTTATAAAATACCGATATCTCTCTCAACTGGCTGAAATAATAGTTTATAATATTAATTCTTTTAAACTAACGAGTAATTTTTATAAGTAGGAATTTATTATGGCAATTTTAAGATTCTTGGGAAACTCTTGTATCGAGGTTAAAACTGAGAATAACCATTTTATCATTGATCCAAATTATGAAAAAGAACCAGAAAAAGAGATAAAACAGATTTTCTTTACACATATAACTGAAAATTCATTTGATCCAGATAAAGTAAATAGAATTCTCGAAAAGGCTAACTTAGATCAAAATGAACGCGTTGAGATTTTTGGCCCTAATACCTTAGTAGACCATATTCCTGAAATGAATCCTGATATTCTTAAGGAAGGAGAAAGAATCACATTTGAGGAAGGCTTTGTAGAAGTTTATACAGCAGATTGTTTTCAAGTAGATAAATGCTTTGGCTATTTGATTTCTATAGATGAAACTCTTATTTTACATACAGCTACAAGTTCTAATTTTTCTGCTGGCCTTCAAAATGTTAAAAGCGCAGATTATTGTTTTATCTCTTGTGATGAGAATCTATTCAAAAACTATAAAGCTTATTTGGAAAAGCTTAATCCAAAAGTGGTAATTCCATATAATTATGACCCCGATAAAATCGAGAAACCAAAAAAATTTATCGAACATATGGAAGTACATGGTATTAATACAATGCTCTTAGAAGCTGGAAATCAACTAACTATATAATTAATTAATATCTTTTTGCGTTTTTTCTTCTTTTTAAATTATTTTCTAATAACCTTGAGCTTTTTATCCACATGGAAATTGGAATAATTTAAATTCTTATAGCTCTATAGTCATACCATCATATGCTACACCAATTTCGATTGAATCATCTAAATCATCTAAAGATTTAATCTTTCTTTTTGATTCTTCAATATCTTTGAAAAACCAACTCCCAAAATGAGTGAATATTATCTTCTCGGTAAAAGGTTTTAACAAGTTAAGAAGGTCCGGAATTCCATTATGACCAAAAAGTTGTCCAGTCTCGCTATCCTTCCGAATCATGCCCCCTTTTCTTAAAAAACTCCCATCAGCTATGATTAAATCCAGATTTTCTAACAAATTATGGTATTCTTTATTTATCCAAATTAAATCTCCCGTATATAAAAGTTTCTTATTTTGATCATCTTCTATTAGATAAGCAACTGAATCAACTAATTTACTGTGATGGGTTGGAATTGGGGTTATACTATAGGAATTAATTTCAACTTTCTCTTTTACTACATTTAGATTAACTTCTTCATCAGATTTCTCAGGGGCATAAATTGGGACATCCACTTGACCTATGTCCTCTTCCACAAAAATCGCATGATCCGGATGCAGATGAGTCAAGAATATATATTCTGGATGATATTCTAAATATTCTTTTTCGCCAAAATCAAAGAGAATTTTGTCATCAATTAAAATACCTGCTCTATTAGAATGCTTAGGTGCTGATTTTTCATGTTTTCCTTTTGTCCCTAAAATTTCTATTCTCATACGCTTAGTCCCAAAGTTTACTTATATTTTAATTAACTCTCTCTATAATATAGAGTTTTTCCTCAGATATGTCTATATCCTTGACATCGAAAAATGTTAAATTCTGAGCTTTAACATATTTTCTAATCAAAAAAAAATTTGACATAATTTTCTAAAAATATTAAGTTTTTAAGTCTTATTTCTCTAGATATCACAATACGGATCTCGAAGCTCCTATCTATCGCATCTGGATTTTTGTCTTTTGGTTGGTGTTATCATAACACCGTTGCTACTCCTCCTCAATAACCCGCTCTCTCATGAGAGCTAAGCGATTAGGAACTTCGTGATTCTCTTATCCTTTTATAATGTTTATGTAAAAATTAAAGTTTAATGGCTTACAAATTGCTTCAATTTAATTAGAACGCTCATCTTAATTGCCAAATCTGTCTTAAGAAAATTAAGTTAGTTCTCAATTAAAATGAGACATATCTTTTCTTAGCTTAAAGAAGAGTGATATCTAATTGAAAATTTAATCTAAGATTAAAAAAAAATTATAATTTGACCCTACAATTTGCGTTCTTATTCTTTAGCACGTATTTTTGATGATATTCCTCGGCTTTATAAAATTCCTTTGCTGGTTCTATTTCTGTTGCGATTGGTTTAGAATACTTTCTTGATTCGTCAAGTTCTTTTTTGGACTTTTCGGCTAATCTTTTTTGCTTATCATTGTAATAAAAGATTACAGATCTATACTGATAGCCAATATCCCAACCTTGGCGATTCTTTTGGGTTGGATCGTGTAAATTCCAAAACACATCAAGTAATTCGTCATAAGTAATCTTCTCATCATCATAAATAACTTGTACCACTTCTGTGTGTCCTGTGTCTCCTTTACAAACCTCTTTATAAGTAGGATCCTCCTTCCAACCGCCAGAATATCCTGCAGCCGTAGAGATGACGCCTTCGGTGGTTCTGAATACTTCCTCAACGTGCCAGAAGCAACCCGCGGCGAATAATGCTTTCTTTTCCATAATCAAGTATTAGAAATTATTAGAGACCATTAAATCTATTTCTAATGGAATATAAAAGATTTTTAAAAAGATTAAATAAAAAATAACTCATTTTATAATTTTTTTATAGAAATAATAACTTAAAAATACTATAAGAAGACTGGCTACAATTACAATTAACATAAAGGATATTATCAGTAAACTATTAAAATTATTTACTTCAATAATTGAAAGCAAGCTGATTAAAACATTAAGATACCAAAAAGTGAAAATTTGAGTGAATGAAACCCTCGTTATGAGTAAATCTCTGTGAAATGGTTTGGATATTTTATCTTCTATCAATGGTATAGAAAATAAACTCTTTAAAGAAAATCCTATTGTTAAGCCACAAAAACTAAATGAAAGAACGAAGAATATACTCTTTATTGGATATGCAATGAAATTTAATTCAAAAAGTGAAATAATAAATTGAAAGCCTAATAGACAACTAATAATCAACCATATTCCTATCTCTGTACCTTTAACTTTTTTGAAATTTCTTAACTCAGAGTGTTTATCTTCATCCATAAATATTTTATAATCATCCTCAATATTTATTTCTTCTACTAGAACCTAAAGATGTGGATCTGAACCTTTATTAGTATTAAAAACAAACTTTAAACTAATAGGAAATATGGATAAGTTACTTATCAAAGAAATTGAGATTAAAAAAATAAATTAAATGATCAGGTAAGAATAAAAAATGGAATCAACGAAAAAGTCTACGAAGTTAATGGTATTCTCAGCCGCATGTGTAGGATGGATCCATGATGCCTTTAATTTAACCATCATCACGCTTTTAGCTGCGGATATCCAACAAGCTTTTGGCATAGGCAACACCGCAATGGGATTTTTGTTTTCGGGACAATTTATAGCTACATTTTTTGGAGCAATTTTTTTCGGCTCAATTGCAGATCGAATTGGGAGAAAACCAGCTTTAATCTTTTCCATTCTGTGGGATGCAAGTATTACAACTCTCTCGGCTTTTTCCCCTAATTTTTGGTGGTTATTCCTCACACGCATTTTTAGTGGAATGGGAGTTTCATGGGGCGTTGGATATACGTTAATCGCAGAAGTATGGGGAAAGGAACCCAAAAGAAGGGGGCTTGTAGGAGGTTTATTACATAGCACGTTTGTTGTGGGTTTTGTCATTTCAACATTAGTTTCTCTGATAATATTGCCCTTAAATCTACCTTTTGGCTCTTGGCGTTATTGTTTTCTTTTTTCCTTATTCCCTTTACCTTTTCTCATCTTTTTCTTTTATAGAATGAAAGAATCCGAAGTGATGTTGCAATATAAGAAAGAAGTGGAGGAGAAGGATATAAAGGTCAGAAAAGTGCCCTTGTTAGACGTCTTCAAAGATAAAAGAAAAACGAAGATTCTTATCATATCAGCAATCGTATTATGGTTGAGCCAGATCGTATACCATAACCTCATTGACTTTGGACCGCTTTATATTGAACTGGTTACCAATGATAAATCCTTTGCCCAAACCATGGTTTTAATAACGGGTCTTTTTGGCGCGGTTGGGATTATCTCCTTTGGAGCTCTTTCTGATAAGATTGGGAGGAAAAAAGCATTTCTAATAAGTGCTGTATTAGAATTGGGAACAATTATAATCTTTAGCGCTGCTACGTTTTTTAGTCTGGTAAATGGGATTATTCTCGCGTATTTGATCTTTGGGTTTGCACAAGGTCATTCTGGTATCTATGGAGTTTGGCTTACTGAAATGTTTTCCACAGGAGAACGAGCATCTACGGCTTCAACAATTTACAGCTTCGCAAGAGGTTTCTCCCTTAGTGGAATTATTGTGGGTATTTATTCAGATATCTTAAGTGCGTCAGGAGTTAATGAAACACTTTCATTAGGTATTGCTATGAGTACCGCATTAATATTTGCCATTCCTTTGATCATTTTGCCATGGTTTTTACCCGAAACTCAAAATATTGAAATACAAGCCTTCTCAGACGAATCTTGAACAGAGTCCATGAATTGGAAACCTAATTTTTATAACTTTTTATTCTTTTTTTCCTACTTAAATGATTTATAGATTATAACTAACAGATATAAAGAACCCAATATATTAAGAAAATTTGGTATAGAAAAAAATAACTGAATAAAAGGTGTATATAAAGTTTGAAGTATTGTCTCGAATGCAAAAATTTGTTATTACCTAAAGATGATAAGTTGTATTGTAAAGTTTGCGATAAATTCTTTAAGACCGTTAAGATTGAGGAGGATGATTATAAAGTAGTCAGAATGACGAATAACGATGAAGAAGCAGAGGCTCCTGTCATTAAGAAGGATTTAGCAGATAAAGTCTCGGAGGAGGATAGAGAAGCATATGAAGATTTTTTCGGCAATGTAGAAGATGTTGGAGAATAGATATATTATTGATCTTGTATTTTCCTAATTCTCTAATTCTTAAAATCTCAGATTTATGAAATATTAAACCTCATTATTTAATTTTAATTTCTAATCGTACCAGAATATACCTACCGTATAGATATAGAAAATTTCTACTAAAATCTCCGCAAATAATACCTAATTTAAATAAAACACGAAACTATTTATCACCGATCAAGCTTATATCACAAAAAATCAGTGCAAAAGATATCAGTAATCAGATCATCTTCCTAAATACAATTTTTTCATTAAAAAATTTTAAAGAAACGTATAAATTTCATTACTACATTAAGAATATAATAATTACACGAAGTATACGCATTTATAAGATTTAAAACTATGATTTCTATAAGGAATTTTTGAATAATCAATCATTTTACTCAATAATATCAATGAAGAAAAAAGTTGTTCTTAAGATTCTTATCACAGGGGATAGTCAAGTGGGAAAGACAACTCTATTATATCGCTATATTGAAGACGAGTTTGTTGATACAACAACTATGACTGTTGGGGTTGAATTCAGTTATAAGGAGCTTCAATTCAATAACACCATCGTTCAGCTTCAGATTTGGGATATTGGTGGGCAAGAAAGATTTAGATTTATGGTTGATAAATACATAAAAGGAGCCCATGGAGCACTACTCTTATTTGATACTACATCAATGAAATCATTTGTAAATGTTAAGAAATGGGAGCGCCTACTTCGCAAAGAAAACTCAGATCTGCCTATTCTTCTGGTAGGTACGAAAGCTGATTTAGATGAGTTTAGTGTCGTACAAGATTACTATCCTGAACTAACTGCGAAGAAATTAGAGATGGTTGATTATCTCAAAACCAGCTCGAAATTAGGATTAAAAGTGGATGAGGCTTTTAAAATTCTTTGTAAAGACATTCTAAATAATAGAGAATTTTAATTATCTCCCAGATAAACTCTTCTTTCTAGTTTTAAGAAGGAACTATTTGAAAAAAAAGGAAATGTTTTTTAGAAATTTAATAGACCTTTTTGAATCATTATCTCCAAGGTATGTTTTGAGGAGGACATTACTTCGGAATTAAAGGGACTTTTTTCTACTATTTCAGCGATTGGATCTTGAAAGAATCTGGAGATAATTTTACAATTCTGGTTTAAATCTCGGATTCGCTTCGTGATAAGGATCGAATCTGTTGCATTAGAGATAACATTAATTACTAAATCTATTTCTTTGATATTTACTTCTTTTAAAATTTCAAGTTCCTTGGGATCTCCGATTATGATATTATCGGTCTTTTCATAAATGAGATCTTCAATTACTTCCTCATCTTCTTCAATCAAACAGCAAGATCGTTCTGGAAACTTCTTTTTAATCCTATGTATTATACGGGCAGAGATATGATTCATTCCAATAAGAAGAATATTTTCATAATCCTTTTCTTGAATTCTATTAATGATAAAGTCGGATGCATATTTTGATGTAGATATCGTTTCGGCTTCGTAAGTACTTGCTATTATTTCTGCGATATCATCTTGAAATACACGACATACAAGTTTACAAGAATTATTTAGGTATCTGATATGATCATTTACGACTAATTCTAATTCTAAATTATCGCTCATTACAAAAACAGCCTTTGCTTTTCTTATCCCGGCGTCTAAGAGAGTTTCCATCTTTAATGCATCATCAACTACAACGGCCTTTTCTTTCTCAATTAACTCACTTACTACTTCTTGGTTTTTATCAATCACAACTGTATCTTTTTCTATAAAATTTAAATGGTTATAGATTCTTTGTCCGATGTGATTAAAACCTATAATGATTGCATGATCTTCATACTTTTTAGATAATTTTCTACATGTTTCAATTGGGTTGTATTTTCTATATAGTTCGACTGTAATGAGTGAGAAAATAATTCCAAAAATTATAAATTCGGAGAAATTGGAATAAAAAGTACCATAAAGGCTCTCATGATTTTTAAAGTAAAAGATTATTAAAAAAGATTCTAAAATATTGGCAGAGAGTGAAAGAAAGATAAAGTAATTCATTGAAAACCAAAAAGAAATAATAAAAATTGCCTTAAAATTTTGCCGTAGAAGCGCTCCTATTTTTATAAGATATGAAGACTTCATTTTACTGGTTACAAAATTATTAAATTGTAATAGATTATATCGCTCTTAAAGATAAATTTTTGGTTCACCACCTTCCGACAAACTTCAATAGATATATTTAAGTTCAAAAATTGAATAAGTCTTAATATCAAAGTCTATTGTATCTTAAACAGATCATTGAATATAGAATTCGGTTAGAAAAAGAATAAAACAAATTTGAAAGAAAAGATGAAAAATAAATTAACGAGTAAAGGGAAAAAAGTTCCATTCTATATTGTTGACGTGTTTGCTGAGAAGAAGTACAAAGGAAATCAACTTGCGGTTTTTATATCGGAAGATAAGCTCTCAGAAACTGAAATGCAGCAAATTGCAAATGAAATGCATTTTTCTGAGAGTACTTTTATAACTTCGGTTGACGATTATACCGTTAGGATCTTTACTCCCAAGGTAGAATTAGGATTTGCAGGACATCCAGTTCTAGGAACTGCCTTCATATTACAGCAAGAATTAATTAAGGAGAAAATTAAAACACTTCTTTTGGGTCTGAAATCGGGAAAGGTACCCGTACTTTTTAAATATAAAGGAAATTCAATAAATCAGATCTGGATGGAACAGACACATCCGATCTTTAGTGGCTTTTTTGATCCTCAACTTATCTCAGAAGTGGTAGGGTTGAGAAAGGACGATATTGATCAACGCTTTCCTTGTCAAGAAGTCTCTACTGGAACTCCTTTTATCATCATTCCAATAAAAAATTTAGAGGCCATTAAGAGGAGTCGCTTAAATAGAGAAAAGTATTATGAATTGGTCACCAATACACACGCCAAAGCCGTTCTCCTTTTTTGTTCAGAAACTTATGATAATAAGAATGATTTAAATGTTCGAATGTATGCTGATTATCTAGGAGTGCCTGAAGACCCCGCTACGGGTTCTGGAAACGGATGTTTAGCTGGATATTTGATTAAACATGATTATTTTGGGAAGGATTCAATAGAAATAAAAGTCGAGCAAGGGTATGAGATAAATAGACAATCAAGATTATATCTAAAAGCCAATAAAAACGGGGAAAAAATAAACGTATCTGTGGGTGGCAGAGTGATTAAATCAGCAAGAGGATATCTTGTCTGAATATACTTAATCTATTAAGAATTATCTAAAACTCTAGAGAATATACCAATTAGTTTATTTTTTGGAAAAATCTTCATGGTTGGTAGAAATTTAATAGTTAAACTTTAAATTCTTGTAAGAATAGCCCATTTTCCTTTGATTTTTTGAATAGAAGGACCTTCTGAAACTTCTAAAACATCTTCATGTATAAGTTGATTAATCGCTTCTTCAAGATTTTTAAGGGGTACTTCTTGCAATCTCTCGAGTTTAAATAGTTCATCAACGGTAATAGAATCTCCGGGATTAAGTATAATTTTAAAAAAATTAACGATATCATCAATACTCTCTAAAGGTTTAACTTTTTTATGAGTAAGCTCTTCTGCTTTTACAAATTCAGTTTCTTTTTTAGTTTCGTTAGGTTGAATGGTTTGTGTAAAATGAGAGATTAACATATCAACTTTTTCTTCTAAAGTAGAAATTCTTTTCTCAAGCTCGGGGATGTCTAATTGATTCTTCTTTTTCTTTATTTTTGCTCGTTTTTTTTCGCCAAGATATTTTTCAACTAATTTTTCTAATCTCTCTTCAGATATCCCAGCTTCTTCTATTTGTTTTATTAATTCCGCCTTTCTTCCTCTCTTAAGATTGATATTACATTCTTTTGCTAACTTCTTAATGTATGGAATTGTTAACCGGTTTAAATTGACCATAGTTTATAGCAGAAATATCTTTATTTTAATATTTCTCAAAATGAACTTTATGAATGTAAGGAAATGATATTATAATAAAAATATGGAATTTTCCTTAATGATATGTTAATAATGAAAATTTATTTTCGATTTTAATCATTCAATAATAGGTTATTTGAATCAATTAATCTTCTGGGCTAAAATATAGTTATATTAATTATAAATAGCGATTTTATTGGCTGAATCAATTATATTAATAATATCATCCGAATTTTCTAACCATTCATTGATAATTTCTTGGGGATTATAGATTTTATGCATATGAATAGAATTAATGGATTTTTCATCCAAGGTTGTAAAGAGCATAATTTTATTGACCTTTTTTAGCAATTCAGCTGATTTATAGGCTTTATGGGTATAAAGCACATATTTCTTCTTAATATCTTTTAAAACATCATCTAAATTTTTAGACAATCTTTTATAAAAGTATTTTTTGGCTTTTTCATTATGCGTTATACCTTCTATACATTCTGCAATTAACAAAATTTTACCATTATTCTTGATGGCGCCTCTTGATAAGTCTACGCCCCTTTGAGAACTATGAAGGGACTGATCTTGAGGATATCCCCCTGGAGATATTATTAAGTATTTGCTCGGTTTAATTTTAAAACTTGTTATATTATCTAATTTTTTAATGCCTAATTGAATTACTTTCTTTAATGAACCTGCACCGCTCCATACGAGCTTATTATCAAAATTTATCGTTGAAAGAATAAATGTATTTCTTGAATGTTTATAGTTTTGAATTAACCTAGCGGCTTCCAGCATGTCATTAGAAACGGGATTATCCCGTCTATTTTTATTATAGTGAAATGGATGTCTTCCACAAGTAGATTTTGGATCTAACGCCATACTGTGGTTCATTTCAATGGTCTTATAACTACAGATTCCGGGTAAGAAATCCTTCAAAGCGTTTGAGTATCCCGCAAAATAGTGAATTTTCATGTCAGCATTGATATAAAAAATTTCGCCTTCTAAAGCCTTTTTATTAACTTCTACAACGGTTCCGAAAGAAGTTTCACCTACCTTAACAAAATCCTCTTGATTAAAAGCATCATTAATAGTGATAGATATGTTATTTATACTTGCAGATCTCGCTTCTTCTTCTATCATTTTTACTAATCTTTTGTTACCTTCTGAGTTTGTTTCATGGCTTCCCGTTGCGATAATGAAATTTACCTCTTGTGCGTTTTTTAGACGATGGCAGCTTGCTTTTAAGAACTCTCTATGTGGCTCTGCCCGCGTAGAATCTTCTAATAAGTAACTAACAATTTTATTTGAAACTAAGTTCTCCAGTTTTTCTGAATCCATAGGATTATTTAATGAAGAATCTAACTTCCTACAAATCTCTTTTGAGTTCGTTAACCCGCTCATAATCTTCGGTTTTATGTAATTATATCTTTTTTTTGGGAGTTCCAACTTAATTTTTTGCTTTCCATATGATATCTCAATAGAATCGAGCTTTTTTTTAGTTCTCATCAAATTATCACTCTTTCACTAGTTTATGTTATTAATTCTTTTGTTGTTAGCATTAAGCGCTAAGTAAAGTTATATTAATAGCTTAATATTTAAGCATTTTCATCTCATTCACTTGATTAAAGATAGGAAACTAAGCATAATAGTAAAGTTATGAGAATCCGATAGTTGTAAAATCAG
>CAZZIC010000002.1:0-74678 GCA_964653985.1 uncultured archaeon
GAAATACTTCTAATTCACTCGTGAGCTCTATTGATATCCCAAAAACTATATTAAAGGTTTTAGGAGTGAGGGACAGATATCATCCTCCAGATATGCAAGGATATGATATATCTGAAATATTGAAAAACCCAGAGATAAACATTAGAACAAATTGTTTTATAGAAAATGATGAAGAAATTGGGCCTCTTGAGGCTCGATTGAGACATCTCATTACTGAAAATTATAAACTAACAGTATATGAAAGCTTGCTTGAATTTGGGGATATCTATGATAGGAAAAAGGATCATCTAGAAATGAACAATCTTTGGAATGATAAGCAATTCAAAAAAGAACGATGTAAATTGATAAATAGATGCCTTCATGAAAATTTAAAAGCTCAAACAAAATATCCAAAAAGAATTGCCGGTTCCTAATTAAATCCATTCTAGGATCTAAAAAATAGTATTATTCAATTTTTAGTAGTCTTTCTTTATTTTTTTCAACCCGTTCTTTAGTTAAATCATAAAACTTCCAAAAAATTAATACTCCAATCAATAGAATAAGCATTGGGATTAATCCAAAATGTAGTTGAATACCCCAATTAGCAAGACTCGATTGACTTGAAGTACCTTCTTCAAATCCAGTTAAAGAATGTACTATAACAAAAATTATTACTTGAAAAAGCATAGATATTCTATTAAAGAACATCATTACACTGATATAGGTCCCTTCTTCCCTTTTGCCCGTATTAATAACACTTTGGTCAATTGTATCACTTAGGACAGGTCTTTCCATGCTCCATACACCCCCCAAAGCAAAACCCCAAAAAATAACGACAATCAATAAGATAAAAAATACACTGATAAAAGTTAACAATCCCGTGATAATTGAAAGGATAAATGCAGATATAAGGATAGTTTTTTTATTGCTATTAATCCTTTGAGCGACTGTTATCCAAAATGGGATAGATATTATAGCCCCAATAAGGAAAGAAACTTGTAAAAATAATTGACTCTCAGATCCCCTATTGAAAATGAAATTAACCATATAAGGAAGAGATGCTTGAATGCAAAAGACTAAAGTATTAAAAGCGAAATAGATAACAATCCAAATGAGAAAGGATTTTTGGTGAAAAACCTCACGGAAAGACTTTAAAATTGATTTTTCTTGTTTTGTGTGATCGTACTTGTTTAGATACTCTTTAACCGCCTCTTTATCATCCCTCCAGCCAGGTATTCCAAATAATAACATAACAAATCCGACAAGACCGACTATTAGTGCTTGTAAAAAAAAGCTGAATCTAACATTATAATCTACAAATAATGGTGGTAAAATACCCCCTAAAGTAATTCCAATTATTCCTATTGGAGTGATTATACCAGAGGCGGTTCTTCTTGCTTCAACCGTTTGGAATTTAGTTGGAAAAACGGCATAGAAATTTATCCACCAAATTGAAAAGAAGGTATCAAAAAGACATGTCATTATAACAAGCCATAAAAACAAGATCCAAGCTCCAGATGCTGGGTCTATATTAGGAGGAGCAAAAATGAAAACATAAATGATTGTTGCAGGGATTCCTCCGATGATTGTCCAAGGAAATCTTCTTCCCCATTTTTTTGTAAATTTAAATTTACGATCTGTCATATATCCCACGATAGGGTCATTCACTGCGTTCCAAATCGCAAAAATTATATACGCAAAGCCTACTAGCCAAACATTCAATCCTACGATAACTTCATAAAAAAAGAAGCCGAATGTAATAAATGCCATCCTAAAGAATTGATTAAACGCAGGCCCCACTCCATAGGAAGCCATAATCCACTTAGAATACTTTTCTTTTGTGTAATTATCCCCCATAATCGGATACTCCTAATGAAAATCTTGATGATAAATCTCTATAAAAGAATTATAGACTATCTTTTTAATATAGATTGAAACTTATATTTAAATTCTTATGTATTAATATATTGTCAATTAGAAAGAAACCTTCAATTAATTATAGTGTTATGAACATAATCAATAAATGTTGTCTTGAAATGGATAGAAAACCAATAAAATTTATCTATTATTTTCTAATTTTGTTAAGGTTAAAGATTTAGGTTATTAGAGGATAAATTTATAAACCTTTTTATAGTAGTTCAATTAAATCTAAAGTGAAGTTATGCATTTTTAATAGATTTGGGGATATTAAAATGAATGAAAAAAATAAAGAAATTAAAAAAGTTAATGAAGAAGAATTAAAATATTCTTCCCGTATACATTGGTCTTACGGTATAGGCGGTTTTCTTACAAATTTCACGACAACCGCACTTGGCGTTCGTTTAGCATACTTTTACATAAACGAAATAGGTTTAACAGTAATTCTTTTTGGACTCGCAAATGTTTTGCTTGGCTTTTGGAACATGATCAACGACCCGATTATGGGATATTTATCCGATGGGAAATATGATTTTCAAAAAAAATGGGGTCGTAGATTCCCTTGGTTTGTACCCTCAGCTATAGGATGTGGAGTTTTTTATATGTTAACATTCTTAGTACCCATTCAAGCAATATTAGGAATTTTCATTTGGTTAATAATCATGACTTTTTCCTATGAATTAACATATACTACTTGGAATACAAATTATATTGCATTATATCCAGAAAAATTTAGATCTGAAAAGGAAAGAATCAAAGTTGGTGGAATTAATACCGTAATGGGGCAATTTGGTGTTGCTTTTGGAATTCTCCTCCCTCCAATATTAATTACAAGAGGAGAAATAGGAACATATTTTACGACGGCATTTATTATAATGTTTATCAACATTCTTTTTGCCCTCTTAATGATTCCTGGAATGCGTGAAGGAGAAGAATTAAAAACTAGAAAGACAGAACTCGAAGAAACAGAACATAACTTTAAAAGTTTTTTAGAAAGCTTAAAGTATGTAGTAAAACAAAAAAATTTAGCCGTATATCTTTTTGCTCATTTGGCACATCAAGTTCTAACTTTTCTAATGCTTGCGATGCTCCCTTTTTGGACTGGTTATATTGTTAACTTTAGTGATCCTGGTACTGCTGAATTGATTTTAGCTGCTGCTTTTCTGCTAGGAGGATTAATTTCAGTTCCTTTCTGGATGAAAATCGGAAGAAAATTTGGCAATAGGAAAGGATTACTATACGGAATGTTTGCTACTTCCTTGTTCTTCATCCCAATGATGTTTATTTCCGATTTATTGATAACAGCCATCACGATATTAGTTCTTGGTTTTGGAATTGGAGCATTTTGGACATTAATGTATCCAGCTTTTTCGGATGTTCTCGATGAAAACGTACATTTAACTGGAAAACGCAGGGAAGGGACTTACAACGGAGTTAGAATGTTCATAGGCAGATTTGGCAGTGTTTTGCAAGGCTTAGCAATTACTATCGTATTTATTTTAACTGGATATGTTGCAAAAGCAGCGGAACAAACACCCTTGGCTCTATTTGGAATAAGAACTTTGATGAGCTTGATACCAATGATTTTCTATTTTACTGCCTCCATCCTTTTATGGAAATTCTCAGATTTAAATAAAGAGAAAGTAAAAAAAATTAAACATGAACTTAATTTGAAAGGTTTTTAAACACAAGAGGTGTAAAATAAAATGGCTATATTAATTAAAAATGGAATTATCATTGATGGCTCTGGATCTAAAGGTTATAAGGGAGATATCTTGATCGAAGATCATACCATCTCTAAAATTGGGGGAAATCTTGAAACTAATAATGCAGAAATTATTGATGCGGACAATAAAATTGTAGCTCCTGGATTTATTGATATACATAATCATAGCGACCTTTCTCTATTCCAATCATTACAAAATGAACCATTTATCCTTCAAGGAGTTACTACGATTACTGTTGGTATGTGTGGATTAGGTGTTTATCCGGCAAATGAAAACGTAAAAGAGTACTATTTTGATTATCTCGATAAAGCCTTTTTCTCTACGGGAAAAATATTCGAAAATGTTGGAGAATTATGGGATGTCTTAGAGGAAAAAGGAGGTGTTTCGCCTAATATGGCTTTTTTCATACCTCAAGGAAATGTGAGAGCAAGTGTTCTAGGATCACAAGAAAGAGAAGCAACAAGTGAAGAATTGAATGAGATGAAGGATATTGTACGAACTCATATGAAATTAGGTACTTTTGGAATGTCAACAGGCTTAGTTTATCCTCCAGGGTCTGTGACATCTACTGAAGAATTAATTGAGTTATCAAAGATTGTAGCAGAATATGATGGGTTGTATGATTCTCATATGAGAAATGAAGGAGCAGGAGTAATAGATATAGGTATGGATGAAATTATTAGAATAGCTAAGGAAGCGGATGTTAGAGCACATATTTCACATTGGAGTGTCATAAGTAAATATGCTTATGAAATGACTCCTAAGGTAATTAATTATCTTAAAAAAGCTCGAGCAGAGGGTCTTAAAATTAGTGCAGATGTAACCGTTTATGATGATGGAGCTACAAGCTTATCTTTTATTCTTCTCTCAACGTGGGTGTTTGAAAACTTTAAAGAAAATTTGACTGATGAGGAATCTCGGAAAAAAATTAGCAAGGAAATATTTGAGAAACTTTATTCTTTCTTTTTTGCTGACGCTCCCTTTTATATAAGGCTGATTCCTAAATTCATATTACGGAAACTGATCTTTAAAGGATTAGCAAAAGGTACTACAATAATCAGTTTAAAACATAATAAAAAAGTAGAAGGAATGACAATTTACGATGCTTTAAAGCAATTATACCCCGATAAAAAATTGGAAGCTGCTTTATTAGATTTTATCAGAGATGAAGAAGGAGGAGTTTTAATCAGAATTCAAAATAAGGATGAAGAGAAGAGTGTAATTCCCATTTTCAAGCAAGATTTTGTTTGTCCAAGTTCTGATGGGTTTTTAGAGATGGAAAATAATACACATCCTCGTTCGTATGGTGCTTTTGCGAGAGTTCTTCAAAGATGGGTAAGAGAAAAGAATGTTGTATCTTTAAAAGAAGCTATAAGAAAGATGACTTCTTTACCTGCCTCAATATTACAGCTTGATGATCGGGGATTATTAAAGCCAGGATATAAAGCAGATATTGTTATTTTTGACAGGGAAAGAATAGAAGAGCGAGCGACCCTTGAGAATGGAAGAAAACATCCAATCGGGATTAATTATGTAATTGTAAATGGAGCTATTACTGCGGAAAATCAAAAACATACGGGAATACGAAATGGAATGATTTTAAAGCATAGAGCATAAATATTAAAAAAGTTCCAATTTTATTATCTTTTTTTTAATTTTTAATTTTTTAATTCTTAATTTTTAAATTGCTGAAAGACTTTTATTTGAATATCGAAATCACAAATTTATAAGAGATTTAAAATAATTTAGGAATTCATAGATGATAATTTGGATCTTAGATAGTGAAAGCGGTATTAAACTGGTATATAAATCTTTTATGAAAACAAATATAGATGAAGATATAGTTTCTGGTTTTTTAACAGCTTTTCATAATTTTTCTATGATAGAATTTAGGCAAGGATTAGAATCTATTGAGATGGCTGGTTTACGATGGATATACATATTAGAATCAGATTATGATCTATTATTCATTGCTGCTGATAAGACAAACGTAAAAACTGAAACACTTTTAGGTAATCTTAATGTAATTCGAAATCAATTTGTTAAGGAATACGGAAAGATTTGGAAAAAGCGAGGGAATTCTTGGACAGGTGATATAAATATATTTAAACCTTTTGAAGATAAAATCATCGATTATTATACCCAATGGAAAGAAGTTAAATCCATTGAAGAACTCGCTGATTTTCTGGACATTTTGGGCATTTTTCAACGAATCCTTATCATATTAAGGAAAATTATTAAAAATAGGATGTACAGTAAAACAAGAGATAAAATTTTATCAGGAATAAAAAGGGAATATTCTCATCTCATCAGTAGAGAAGAATATAATGAAAATGAGGATTTGAAAGGGATATCTTTCTCTAAGAAACATTGGTTTAACATTATAGATAGTAGTTTAATGAATTCTGAGAGGAAAATCGTAATAAAGTTTTTAAAAGAAAATTTAATCAATGTAGTTGATATATTGAAAAAAGTTCAAGGAAGAAAGTTATCTTATAAATACTTCGATCAAGAAGGAATTTTTGCTTATATTATAAACAATATTAAAATGTTACGAGAGTTAAATTTAGATATATTCTTTTTGGAGCTATTTTTATTGCTCTAAGTATCTGAAATGATTAAGAACTAATAATAAAGTTTGTTTTATTAAATTATTCTTTATGGTTTGTTGAATCATTGAGCTTTGATCCACAATAAGGGCAACTAAGAAAATCTTTATGCACTACTGATGAACAAACTGAACAAATCATTTCATTAGGTCTTTTCTCTTTTAATATTTTGTTTAATATATTTTGGTTTTGATACTGGATTTGAGCATCATTTAACGAATGCCTTGGGATGTAGGGAATAGAAAGTAAAAAGGGTCTTTTAAGAGAATTTATTCTGGCAATACATTGTCCTTCTTCAAGGAGTGCTAAATATTCTTCTTGTTCTTCCTCAAGATTTAATAATTGTCTTATTAATTCCTTAGACATATGGTTTTTAAAGATTATTAAAACACCACAATTTGCTAAAATTTCTTCACTTACATGCGGACGAGTGGCTACAGAAATTAAACATTCTCCGGTACCTCTCTGTAATAGAGCGATATCTTCGAGATAAGAAGTTAATTTTGTTTGTTTGGTAACATCCTTTGGGGCAAAATATTGAACATCTTCAATAATCGTTAGATGCTTGATTCCTTGAAAATTATGAGATCCTCGAGTGAGATTTTTATCCCATAAATATTTAAGAATCATATTCAAAAAGAATAAGGCATCTTCTTTTTCACCCCCCAATCTAATAATTGAACTTAAGTCAATTAATACATTTCTTTTGAATAAATCCTTTACACTTAAGGCATGATTGTTTACAAATAAGGCTTTTAACGGACCTAATGAAAATCTCCTAATTCGATTTTTTATACTAATGATCGTTTGGGCAAGCATGGGAATGGCACGTTGGTTTTTTTTTAGATATGAATCACATTTTTCAAAAAATCCTCTCCAAGTTTGAGTTGAAGGATCTTTACAAACAAGTGTTAAAATTTCAACTAAGACTTTCTGCATCTGCGGAGAATATTCCGCATTTTCTTCAAGAAATTGTCCACTTTTTAATATATCAAATATGCGTTCCGCGTGAATTTCAGAATTAGCTCCTTCAGGATTAAAAATATTGATAGAAAAGTTTTCTCCTGGTTTAATAATTAATAGATCTCTTATTTTTTCTTGTAAAAATTGATACTCTCCCTTAAACTCAACTAAAAGGAACGGAATGTTATGAGAAGTATTAAACTTAATTAAAAAACTTTGAAGAAAGTTCGTTTTTCCCGTACCGGTAAACCCACAAATAAACATATGTTTTTCAAGATCCTTTAAAGATAAATAATAGTTATGACGTTTTTTTTCTCTTTTTAGAACTCTTCCAAGTTTAATAGTTCCCTTTAAAGATTTTATTTTAGAAGGATTACTAAGGTTCACAATATCTGAATTTTGATGCGTAATTGAAATTAATAAGATAATAATAGAAAGGCACATTAGAAATATATTTAGATTAAAAAGGATTATGGCATTGCTTTGAGAATCAATAGCGTTTTTTGACAATACATCAAAAGTATAAAATAAACCCAAAAAAGAACATATAAAAAGTATAGTAATTGGATATTTTACAAAATAAAAGTTCAATTCCTTAATTTTTAAAATATAGAATATAATATTAAATGTTAATAAGATTAGGTTTAGCAGAATTATTAAAAAGGAAGTTATCATCCTTTATTCTTTTTTATTTAATCTTAAAAACCCCAAATTTATTTTAATCGATTATAGAATAAATGAACACGTAGTTTAAATATCTGCTTTTAAACAAATAATGATGTCCCAATTTTTCCTCTCAAATACTCCTAACGAGATCTTAGATAATGTCTTAAAAGATTGGTGGAACGGATTACAAAATTGGTGTATTATATTTAATAAATTTTTTGTTATATTATTCAATTATTTGAAATTTATCTTTGGGGGCATCTTAATACTACTCGGAATTTTAACTTTAATAAAATTTCGTGGACTCTATAAACAAGCACGGTTAAAACTTAACTATATTGATGATAAGGATCAAAAAAGAAATGATCCTCTTAAAAAATATCAATTAGCCATAGGAATTTTCTTTATTTTTTTGGGTTTAGGGATTATTCTTAACTATTTTACATTATTTTTGATAATTGTTCTGGAACCTCTTCCAGACAGATTTATATTTGAATTTATTAACTTTTATGGAGGAATAGAACCCAGTGCCATGAATCGAATAGAAGACATTTCACTTTCTGTTCATCCACATGAAAAAACAATCTATTATGGAATCTCTTTTATTTCTTTTAAAGCTCTCCTTCAAATAGCAATAATATTCTATTATATAGTTAATGCAGATAAATTAATCGGCAACCCGGTGAAGGTATATCTATTATTAATAGAGGGAATCATTGAAGGGATGTTAGCGGGATTTACAACCTGCTTACCTCTCTTTCTGTAAATCAAAAATCGTGTAGCTTTAAGGGAATTATACTTTCTAATTTCAAATAAATCCCTCAAATTTTTTAAATCGACTTAGCTTAATTTTTTTTAATGAAAAGCGTTAAGAATTATTTCAACATTAAAAAGATAAAAGAATATATTTATGTAATACAAGAAGATATTACTGCCATACATCCCGTCTATAAGAATAGCCCATTGAATTTATATCTTATAAAAGGTAAAGATAAAGCTCTTTTAGTTGATACAGGATGCGGAATAAAATCTCCAAAACCCTTATTACAAGAATTAATTGAAAAACGAGAATTGATTGTAGTAAATTCACATACTCATTGGGACCATATTCTTGGAAATCATTACTTCAAAACAGTTTACGTACACAAAAATGGGGAATATATAGTTTCAAACCCTTATAATGTCTCTTTTCTAAGAGGTTCTCCTTCAAAATTAATAAAAACTTATGAAAAAGAGAATTTCTTAATCTCTCCTGCGGAAAATATAAAAACCATAAAAGAGGGTCATATATTTCAATTAGGAGAGATAAATCTTAAGGTTTTGCATACACCTGGACATTCTTCGGAATCTATATGTCTCTTAACAAACAAAAATGAATGTTTCATCGGGGATGTTGCCTATTATGGAGAGCAATTTTTACCTCAAAGAAATAATTTCCAAAAGGTCTTAAGTACACTTTCCCAGTTGATAAGTTTGTATGAAGAAAAAGGAAGTTTAGACCTATATCCTTCCCATAATGGTTTTCCTTGTGATAAAAGTCTATTGACAAAACTATACAATGGAATTGAAAATATAGAGAATATTTGGGATCAGAAAAAGGAAAATCAATTTTTTAGGACTTATGAACTTGATGATGGTAATTTTAAATATTATATTCAAAAATAGCAGAAGCTATGTATGGTAATACCCTAACTATTTTCCCGTTCCTCTTTTTTTACATCTCTAAACTAAATTTAGTTGTATTTCATCAATCTGATGTCAAGTTATTGATTAAAGAGACTTATACTTCCTCTAATTAGGAAGATTTTTGAAATTTTTTAAGAATTTCTGTAAAATATGTCGAATCAGCTCTTCTTTATCTTGAAATTCTCCTTCTTTAATTAAAGAATCGAATCTCTCCCAATCCTTATCAGATAGAATGAAACTAATTTTTTTTTTCATTAATTATCACCAAATAATTTGATAAAAATTTAGTAAAACAAGTTCTATTTAAACAACCTTATTAAATCTTTAATAAAAGTAGAAAAAAAAATTATAATTCCCTTAGCTAAACCTTAGATTTAACCTTATCCCTCTTCGAACGTGATATCTTATCTGCCAAATGGAGTGGCTCTGGTTGCTTATGGGATTTAGTAGTAAGCAGAGAAACTTCCAAGACAAGTTTTAAATCTGTTTTATATCCAGGGCTTACAAAAACAGGTTTTTTATTTTTAGAAAGACAAATGGCATAGCCCAAAATTTTATTATTTTTCTTTTTTAAATCATTCGGGTTTTTTTCCCAAACTTCAGTTTTGTTTCCTCGCTCTCTTTTTAATTTGTTCCAATTTGAATATCCTATGAAAGGAGATTTAGCAATTCCTATAGAAGGGATATTTAAAGCAAAGCCTAATTGTGTTGCTTCCCCAAACCGTCTTGGATGTATAAGTCCATGCCCATCACATAAAATTAGATCCGGATTTACATGAGAACTCAATATTACTTTAGCTAATAAATTCGATTCTCGAAATCCTAATAACCCAGGAATATAAGGGAATTGAATATCCCCAATTTTTAAATAATGATTAGCATATTTGTTTTGTTTAAAATTCCATAGAACACCACATGCTATTCCTTTATTTTGATTTTTTCCATAATAAGAAATATCCAAGCCCATTATAAAGTTAAGTGAATTTATATCAATCAGATAATCGTGGCTTTCTTTTATTTTCTCCAGAATAGATCTGAAATCTCTTTGGAGCTTTTTTGCTTGCCTTTCTGAAAGATTCTCTTCTAATAATTGAGAGATTACCATATAATTTAAAAATTAAATCATTTGGTTTTATATACTTATAGTTAATATTAAATCTTAGATTTATAATCTAAATATCTTCGAACTACTCCAAATTTTAGAAATATATTAGGGTTCTTAATTGCCATAATAGTATCAAAATTATTAGCTGGAGCTTTAGGCATAGCGAGCTTCGTCTTAATGATATTGGGTTATTTTAAACTTTCTCATCTCAAAAATCTATAAATTTTTTATTATTCGCTCGCTACAATTTCATCTAAAATTTATTAAATTAATTGCTCTAATTTCACTTAACTAAAGAATTAATTAGGTTCTAACAGAATTTTAGAATATTAAAAAAAAAGTTAAATAAAAAAGCGTTATAATTAATTTAACAAATAATAGAAGATACTAATATGACAGATTTACCGTACATAATTTTTAGTGAAGCACTTTATGGGGATAATATTAGGGGAATGATTATTAATGTTACAGGGAAAAATATGAAAGATCTAATCCTAAAAGGAAAGCACAAATTAGCCTTCAGTGCATATTCACCAGAGGTTGCAAGTATAGATAACTTTTATTATGTCATTCAAAATGGAGTTCTCATTAATACAGTTAATAAAGAATTAAACCACTTAGAAGAATTGTAAATCAGTATCTAAATAGAATTGAGCGAGAATTAGGGCGGGAGTTAGAAATTACTAAAAATATAAGGGAAATGCTCTCATTAAAAAATCAAATTGATCAAGGTCTACGAAAAGTTGATAGAAATATGGCAAAAGAATTCGATCAATTTATCCTTAATTTTAAAAACAAGATCACTAAAGAGTTTAGAAAGTACAATCAAGATCAACTATAAGTTCACTCCTATTTTTAGGGATTCTTTTTTTATTCTTATTTTATAACTGATATGTTAGATTTATCTCTAATTAAAAGAATCGGCATTATTAAAAATTCCAGTAAACTTAAGAAAAAGGTAAAAAAATAATAAAATGAATTAAATTGATATGGAGATCTATTTTTAGATTAATTTTTTATTAAAATAACCTTTTAATTTTATAAAAAAAAGATCTATTTAATTATGCCGAATATTGAAAAGATACAGCAAAACCTTAGTAAAGGATATACCCCACAATCTCAAGGAGCGCCTACGAGAATAGCCAACATATATGATAAAACCTTTAAACCCTTAGTGAACCGAAAGAAATTAGAAACTTTTTTTAAGATCTACGAGAATAATGATCCTATTTTGAAAGCTTGGGCTTTTCTTGGTATTTACCAAGTTTTAGAGAATAAAAGCTATGAGACTGAAAAAAGTTTAAATACTTTACATGAGATTATTTTGGATCTTTTAAATGATAATCGAGAAATTAAATATATAAGCGGAGAAATTGAAACAAAGACTACTTTACGAAAACATCATGTTTCACGTGTTTGTTGGTTGAATCCAGAATTTGTATTCGAACCAGTTTATGAATATTGTAAATCCTCTATTGGTAAGCTTGATAAGGTTGTTAGTACTTTGTTGGAAGAAATTTTATCTAAACACCCCAATAAAAAAATCGAACCTTTACTATTAGAATATGCCAATGAAGCTCAAAAACACCAATTATTCGCTAGAAGGCATATAATTAAGGCTTTTGAAAATCTTGGACAGAATTTTGACTTAAAAAATACTACCCAAATACAGTCTATTTTTAGGAACTATCTAAATGATTTAGAAGATACCCCAACAAGTGATAGAAAAAGAGTACTTCAAGATAATATAATTAGAATTTCGGCAAAAATAGATTTAGATTTAGAAAAAGAAACGTTTAACTTTTTAAGAAACCTTGAAAGACCCTACGATGCTTTAAAAATTATCGCTCAAAGGTATAAATCTAATGATAAACTCCATTTAATCCTTTTACAGAAGCTAAACGATACAAATAATCGTAACTTCATAAATGATATTTTAAGAGCAATTTTGGTCATACAAGATGAAATTCCAGACGCGAAACAAATTATAATTGAAAATGTTAAAAAGAACCGACTAAACCAAATTGATTTGATAATTGATTTAAATGAAGAAAATCTCTTAAATGAAAATATAATTTTAAATTTTCTACGGGAAGGTAAAGATTGGCAACTAGAATTTGTTCGGGAATATCTTATTACTTTTGGTGACGTATTGAGCACCTGGGAGGAATTAAGAAAGGAAATCATATCTATTTTGAATTCTTTTGAAAAAGACGGAACGGAATTAAAACCCGAAATGGATCTTTATAAGAAAAAGATGATGCTCCTTCAATTGATTATTGATTTAAAATGGGAGGAAATGGTTGAATATTGTATTAAAAACTTTGCAAACTTACAAGATGATAAACTACGTAAAATGGCATTATTTAGTATAATTACTTTCGGAAAAGATGAACATTTAATAGAATTAAGAAAATTGATGGAAAAAAACAAAGAAACAGAAATATATGTAAAGAATTTTTGGGATTATCTTGAACGTCGGGATTGGAAATTTTATTATTAACGATTGATATTAGGTTGAGATTCTAAATTTTGTCGAGGGGAGTTCAAATATTTTTTTAAAAAAAATAATTGAAATTAATCCCTCTGACTTAAAACCGTCACAGAGCAGACACTAAATGGCTTTATTCAGTATAATTACCTTCGGAAATAATGATCATTTAAAAAATTAAGGCGATTAATGGATGAGGATAAAGAAAGAAAAATTTATGTAAAGAACTTTTGGAATTATCTTGAACGCAGGGTTTGGAAATTTTATTATTAATATGATATGTCTTTATATTATTTAGGAAATTTAATGATTTGAAATTCTAATTTTCAAAAAGTTTCTATTCATTCTAATTAGTAAAGAACTAAAGTATTTGAAATAAAAATAAAGAATTAAAAGAATAACAGGATCTTTTAATTATTTTCCCTTAGGGTTTGTTCAAAAATAACTTCCCTAGTTTAAATATTATTCTTCTTGAAATTTAATTTTTATCTCGGTCTAATGCAATAATTCCATTGAGGGCAAGCTTTAACGCGCGTGATGCTTAAAGACTTCATCTGTTCCTCGCTCACCTTGAGTCCTTTCTTGTATTCTTTTTCAATGAGCATAGCATTCACTTTCAAGCGGACCTTCGTTGTAGTTGCCCCGATGAAGGTCATTAGAACCATATTTCTCCAATCTTCTCTCAGCTTCTTTTTCAGAAAGACCTTTTGGAGATGTTTCTAATTTTTCGAAAACCTCTTCGGTCTCTAAACTATACCATTTCATTAATCATCAATTGAAAATCTTTAACTATAATTAAGTCTAATTTCTATAAATTTTATAAACCAAATTTATGGATACCACATTGAATTGTTTAATATTCTTTTATAAAGTTTTTAAAGCTAATAAGATATAATGATTTGCATTGGAAAATCAGTATCTTTTAGATTCTAAAAATTAGGATCTATGGATTAACTACTTTTACTCTAAACTGTGAAAGTAGATCATCTAATTGCTTTATTTTTTTATTAACATTAATTACTGTGTCCAAAGTAAATGCTGTTTTACTATTAATAATTAAAGTAATTTTGCCCGCCCTTAAGGCTAAATATTCGAATACATCTGTAATTTCTTTTGAATATTCTAAATTACTAGTAGGATATCTTTTTAGGTTAGCTAAAATTCCACTTTTATAATATACTTCATTCTTCTCAATTTTCCAATATTCAAATCGTTCTTCAATCCAAACGAAAACTAAAATGAGTCCTAAAATTACACTCGTCACGAAATAGAATTGTGTTGTAAATCCGAAATCTACTAAGTTTGAACTTATGTTTAAAACATTTAATTCAATGTTAGGTGAGATTATATATATAAAAATTAATAATAAAATTACAACTATTATGATGATTGAGAAAAGTCTTGAACTGCTAGTTTCAAAAGCTATCACAAAAAGATTGACAGTAAACATCAACATCCAAATAGCACCAAAAATTGGGTTATACGATTGCCAAAAAAATTGAAGGAAAGCAAGCGCAATTGAGACAATTAATAATGGATAGATGAATATAATTTTAGGATATCTTCTTAAAACTATAGATTTGGATTCACTTGAACGTGTATTCATTTTAATCACTATTTTAATATAATAAATAAACAGTTTATAGAAAGAAAATATTCTTTATATAATTATTCGATAATTCATTGAAATTTAAAAAAATTACTAACCTCTCAGATAGAAATTATAATAAAGTTCTCTTTATCTAAGAGAAAGAATTCTTAGATTTGTATTAGTAATCTGTTGCTTTTTAGTTTTTCATTTATAAAAGAATTGCAAAAATCTTACATTAAGGTAGTTAATGATGAAATTTATAAATAGAAAGAAAAAAAATAATTTAGATAATAGTTAGTCCCTCTGACCTAGTACAGTAACAGAACAAACACTGAAAGGACCGCCAAGGTTATGGCATAATCCCAACTTAGCATCGGGTACTTGCCTTCCTTCTGCTCTCCCTTGTAATTGCTTTGTTATTTCTTGAATCATTCTGCATCCAGTAGCCCCGATTGGGTGGCCGAAGGATTTTAGTCCTCCACTGGGATTGACAGCTGTTTCTCCATCATAATTGAAGGTTCCATTTTTAAGCTCCTCAGCTGCCATTCCTTGCTCGCAGAATTGTAAATCTTGACAATTAAGCAACTCAGTAATGGTAAAACAATCATGAACCTCAGCACAATCGATTTCTTGTCTCGGATTTGTTATTTCTGCTTCTTTATATGCCATTTTAGCGGCTTTAACAGTAGCTGGAAAACTTTTAAAATTGAATGAAGGCCAATACCAAGGAGTATTAGTATAACAAGCAATAGCATTAGATTTCACGAGCACGTAATCATCCGCATGAGCATAGCTCTCCGCTAATTCCGGTGTCGTAATAATTAACGCAGCGGCACCATCTGACATCGCACAGCAATCAAATCTTCCGAGTGGATCGGCGATCATAGGTGCTTTCATTGCTTTATCAACAGTTATTTCGGATCTAAAGTGAGCTTTTGGATGATGCTTCCCATTAGCATGGTTCTTTACTGCTACTCGTGCTAAATCTTCTTTAGTCCAGCCATATTCTTTAAAACTTCTTGTTGCTGCCATTGAAAACATCGCAGGGGCTGAAGGAAGAGGAAGAACAGGATGACCAAAGATCTTAAAACCTGGTAAACCACTTCCGCCTTCGTCCATTAACTTTTCTACTCCACATGCCATAACTACATCGTAAGCTCCTGATGCCACTCCAAAACATGCATTTCTAAAAGCATCCATCCCCGAAGCACAGTAGTTTTCAGTTCGAGTTACAGGTTTTCCATCTAAACGTAAAATATCCTCAACGGTTGCTCCAGACATACCTGTAAAATAGTAATAAATTCCCACCCACGCAGCATCGATTTCATCTTTCGTTATTCCAGCATCATCAAAAGCTCCATGGGACGCTTCAAATAATAGGTCATATTGATTAAGTTCCCATCTTTCGCCAAATTTACAAGCATCTGCTCCAATTATTGCAACTTTATCCTTTATTCCATTTCTAGCCATTTTATTTATTACACCTCATTATTTTTTCCCCCTCACTGGGCGACATTTCCAATAATAATTATGAAAATCGGCTCCTTCATGTTGCCACCGAAAAGTTAATTCTACTGGCATTCCTATCTCAACATTCTCTTCAGGTTTTTCAATTTCTGTCATATCGCAGAGTACTCGTCCTCCCCCTTCTAAATCAATAACACAACGGGGAACTGGAGTATCATAATAATTTCCTCCGACTAAATGATCTAAGGTAAATGTAAATATTTCGCCTTTCAAGGAAAGTTTAACCCTTTCAAATTGATCATCCGCACGACAGTTATAACATGAATTCCATTGGACAGGATATTGTACTGTTCCGCAATTTTGGCATTTTAATCCATACATTTGATATACGGAGGGTGTATCTCTCCACAATGTTACAGCAGAACTCTTTCTTACATATCTATCCTTTTCGAGTAATTTTTTATTATCAATATAGGTGTTATAATTCTTCATATTCATCATAGATTTTTGGTGGTCTCTTACACCCATAACTCTTTTTCCAATATCTTTTGCGCCTTTTCTATCTTTAATGTGCATTAAAATGGCATCCGCACCATCTCCATAACCTGCTAAAATTATCTTATCATTTTCTTTAGGTCTCCTCAAAGCTCCAATAAGTACAATAAATGGCATAGCAGTTCCTAAGTCTCCTAGTTGGAAAAAGACTCCATTTTGTGCTACACCGGATTCAAACTTCATTATCGATGAAATTTTACCATGTAAACGAGGATTATTGTAATAGTATGACGCAATATTGATATCAGTGGCTTCCAGATTATTTATTTCCAGAAGCCTTGACATTGCTGTAGTTAAGCTTTGGATATAAAAACGAGCATCCATCTTAACTTCAAATGTTCTGATAAAATTATCTTCGTCGGCACGTTTCCAAGGGCCGGTAACATTCTTTGAGATTGAAACATAATCATCAATCGGTATTGGAACATCATTACCCTCTGAGATTAAGAGAGCAGCAGCTCCATCGGCAAAGCCATATTCCCACATGGTTGCCGGTTCTGGTTTTCTCGTATCGGAGGCAATTACTAAAATATTCTTTATTGAATCATTTGCTTTTATTGCATCAAATGCTCTACATACAGCTGTTGTTCCAGCTTTTGTAGAATCAGTGTAATCTCCCGTCAAGATATCTTCCCTTAAATCTAATACGGTTGCAATAAAGGAAGAGGATTCCTTCTCGGAATAGACGGGTGTGGTTGATGCGAAAAATAGTCCGTCAATAGTTTTAGGATCAATTCCCGTTATACAATCTAATCCTGCTTCCACACTCATCGTTAGTGAGTCTTCGTCCCTATTTGCAGTTGCTTTTGTCCCTGGAACAACCGGGAAATCCCATGCGTTTCCTATTTTCTTACGAGGCAATAAATATTTTGGTAAATACGCTCCATAACTACGTATTCCAATCATTGTTTTTTCCTTTTTTGTAAATCTCTTTTTATCTTTTTAATATATTTTATTTGTTAATTCTTTATT
The DNA here is from genome assembly GCA_964653985.1 of uncultured archaeon. Classification (GTDB taxonomy): domain Archaea; phylum Asgardarchaeota; class Lokiarchaeia; order Sigyniarchaeales; family SOKP01; genus CAZZIC01. Next base: position 17,729 of record CAZZIC010000002.1, read on the forward strand.
CGGTGAGAGATTTAATAAATCTTCTCATAGGATCATTTTTATTTGGCAAAGAATACTTTTTTACATAGATCAAAGGAAAGCTATAATTTGAAATCTGATGATAATAGAAAACATATAGGAAAAATTCAGAAATATTTATTGGAATTTAAGCTAATTGAAAACTTATCTGGTTGTATATAAAAATTAATATAGAATTTTAAGCAATTAAAATTAATAAATACTAATTGAAAACATAAAATGAGTACTTTATATCAAAAAATTATCGACGATATAAATAAGGATGAAGATGAAGAAATAATTTGGAAAATTAGAAAGGAAACAAATGAAAAACCGAAATTCCTTGCTACTTTCTTATTTGATATTATAAGCATTATTACCATCTTGATTTTAGGTATTTTATTGTATGTGTTCTTAATGAAAATATGGTATCTTCTTATTTTATTAATTGGTACCCCTTTAGTTTATAAAATAATCATTGATTTTAAAAAATCTAAAAGCAAAGCAAGTTTTTTAGAGATTCCTTTAAAATCTTTGGCAAATTATGAAAATTTTTACCTTTTAACTACCAAAAGATGGATTCAAAAATCGATTAATCTTACAAACATTAAAAAGTCCCGTTTCCCAAGAGATGGTTTTACTCTGCGAAAAGATATCGTATACTTAGACTTGGATTTAATTAATGTTATTTCGCTTTCTTTAGAAAAATTTTATCCAAAAAAGGAAATTTCATTTTTTATCAATTATGATGGCATCCATTATAGAAAGTACTACTTTAAAGTAATATTAACAGAAGAAAAATATTCAGAGTTAGTTGATAAATTGAGATACCTTTTCAAAATTGAACAAGAAAAAAAGTTAGGATCGGGACATTATATCTATTTTGTGAAAAAGCGATAAAAATAAGTTTTGAAATAATTTTTCCGCAAATATAGTATCTAGTTATCTAACAATTTATTAATTATTAATATTATTAACCAGTTTTATCTCAGGAATAACTTAATAAAAATCAGGAAATATAATTTCGGGAATTATTGTTAATATATTTATCATTATTCTCATATTTTCAGCTATATCCCCTTTACAAAGTACCTTAAAGTTTCTTAATCTCTGAAAGAAAGCAATTTTGATTAATAATGATGCTCAATTATACCATATCCTCCAGTAATAGGATCTTGGAAAATAAATATTTCAAGCGTAAAATAGGTAAAAACGATGAAGGATAACCCTATAGAAATCAGGATAAATAAGGAAATCCAACAGGTCCAAATAGGCTTTTTTTTCGAAATAGAGACTTTATAAGAAACATATTGTCCAAGTATTACCGAAACCATAAAACTCAGTATATCTATTACTAAAATGTTTTGACCTATGATACTTACATAAGTGTAAAAAATAATAACTATTCCTGTCAAGCCAATCAATGCCATACTCATTATAGACAGCAGAGAATTATTAGAATCATCTTTAATAAACTTAAATTCTAATGCCGAGAAAATAACTAAAGGCCAGAAAAGAAGCTTTAGATGTTCACAGACACTTTTCATTCACGGGACTAATTGCTCCAATTGGATCCCAGAAATTTAACCATTCAAAAACGAAATGAAGGAGTGATCCTATTATTATTATAAAAAATACACCAAATATTTTCCATATTTTTAAATTTCGATTCATATGATGCTCCAAACCTTTTGAAAATAATAATTATGAAAATACATTATTCTTAATCGTAGTTAAACTCTAAAATATATACAAATTTCTATTTTGTTTTAGAAAAGTTCATTCATAATGTTTTATAATAAATACGTGGGGAAAAAAAACTCGAATGATTTAAAAAAAGAAAAATAATGCTGGATGATTTAAATTAAAGAAGATATCAATAATACTAATTAAACTTATCTCGCAATCGTCATCTCCACTTTGGTTTCAATGAATTCGATATAGGGGCGGTAATACTTTCTGTCGGGATTGATCTTTACCCATTCCTTCAGATTATTACTAAACAGTAAATAGGTCTCATTTTCAAGATCTACCGCAAAAAGTAGGGGGGGGTCTGGCTTTCTTTCCTTTTGAGTTCCATTGTGAGAAAGTTCTTATCTTTTGCCCTTACAAGTTTAAATACATTGTCTGCTCCTTTAATTTTTTCATAACTTTAAATACATTGGATCTATAAGTATTTAAATAACGAGTAAATTTTCTACAGATTTATATATATATAAAAATATTTTTATTTGGTATCATGGTTGATAAGAAAAAGAAAATTTGTGTTCCCGATTCAGATAGGGCTAAATATTCACACAAACACAACGCCCCTAGACCATTAGATCCCCCTCAGTGTCATACAACACCTACACCTATTCCCGAAGATTCTCTTGAAGATTCTCCTATAAGTTCTCCTAAGACACCAGCTTTAACCGCAATTGATTTATTTATGGATAAAATGCTTGAGGATGACGACGAGAGCGGCGCCCACACTCGTGTGAATGAATCGCAAATTCCAAACTTTTCGAATAACCCCTCATATAATATTCCTAAGTTATCTAATGAGACTTCTTGTCTTGTAGATGATCCACGATGTAGATTATCTGACATATCTACTCCATTTGCCAATGTGTTAATATCAGATATACTCAATCCAATAACCCAAGACAAAGATATCCAATCTCAAGAATTCACCCGAACTCAACGCATTCGCTTTTCTTACAACAGCAACACCTCTAATCTTTTACATAAGGCAAAAAACTTGTACAATTTTGCCCTATTCGTGGTGCGACAGCTTTATTTTTGGGTTAATGGTAATTTTGGTAACAGAAGTGAAGACCATTTAATCAAATTAATTGAAGTGTTTAAAAAAGGTCTTGGAGAAGTTTTGCCCACACTTTCCGAACAGGATATAGCAGAAATAAAACAGCGGTTTGAAAGCCTAAGGGATTGTATTCGTTATAAAAATTGGGACTCAATATATACACATTTAGGAGTGATATTCAAATACCATTCTACATACAGAGCATTACCTTATAAAATGGTGTCCCAGCAAGTTTTAAAAAAATTAAAGGAAGAGATAAAAAGTTTTGGTAAGAAAATGGAATTATTTTTCCAGAAGAAGTTGAAAGATCGACCCTCACTGCCCAGATTCTTACCTAAAGACGGAGAATGCGAGATCACATATCCACAACAAATGTTGGATCGAAAAGGAATTCGACGGAGAATGAGAGCTGGAAGGTATATTTCTTCGAAGTATAATATTGATACAATACCCGTGCCAATTCCTACCAGAGACTTAAATAATTTCCCGCCAATAAGAATGGACTTTTCTATGTTCAATAGCTTAGACGATTTTTTCAATAGACTGAAAATAATTAGGATTCGCCCCGAGGGAAATTATTATATATGCGATGTAGTGTTTAGCATCGATCAAGACACCGTTTTAAAGAACTACAACATAGAGCTTTTAGATGACAACCGCCTTCTCGCCATTGATTTTGGATCAAACAATTTTGTAACTACGGTAAACAACATAAAAAAAAACCCAGAATTGATTAAAGCTAAGCATATCAAGAAAGGAAATTACCTTATTGATTCACAGTTTAGAGAATTACAGAGCGAATACGACATTTTACATTTCATTAAATACCAATATGATAGAAAAAGCATACCAATTCTTGACGCAATTGAAAAGGGAATTAATATTACAAAACAGCGAAGAGATAACATTTACGGAATGAAAGGGAAGAAAAATCCCCGTTTAGTAGAATTACAAACCCTTATCGACGAGTTAAAAACCAAATTAACTCAAGTCCAGTATGAATTAGCTAGGATTAATACTCCAAACAAATCTTTTCCTACCTTTTCCGACGGAAACACATTCAATTCGGAGCAGTTTGCTTTTTTGGAATATGAAAGGCTTAATAACGAAAAAGTTGAACTTGAAAAAGAGTTAAAACATTCAAAAACCGCCAAGAAGTATATTATTTCCAAGTATAACGAAAAATTAAAAATTTATTCCAAAATAAAGCGTGAATTGTTGATGTATTCCCCCGAACAACATTTTCTCTATATCACCAATAGAATAGATATTATTAAGACACAATTCTTAGATATATTTGCTTATAGAAATCGTCTTATAACCGATAGGTTACATAAAATTAGTAAATATCTCATCAATTATTGCTTGATCCATAGAATTGGAGTTATCATCGTGGGATATAATGCTGGTTGGAAAAAGAACGGCTCAATGGGTAAGAAAAATAACCGAATTTTCCAGAAATTACCGCATTATTATTTAATGGAAAAGTTGAAATATAAGGCAGAACTTTTCGGAATCCGTATTATAGAAATTAACGAATCATATACTTCTTTAGTTTCGGCTTTAGACTTAGAGTCTTTAGAGAAGAGGTCTAGCTTCATCGGTCAACGAGGGCTTCGGATAGACCCAAAATCGAAAAATCCGAAGTCGCGACCGTATTACACGCATTCCTTATTTAAGTCAAGATACTACGGAATTATCCATTCCGATGTGAACGGAGGTTTTAATATAGGACGAAAGTCCGAGTTTAGACTCCTTTTTGAGAGTTACATTTTGGCAAATCGTGATTTCAATCGCAAAGTGTTTAACCCCATAAAGGTGAATGATCTTGATAATGCGTTAAGTCGGCAGAATCAAGAATTGTTAATACAAGTATAAAGTTATAAAATATGATAGATTCCTTTCGGATGAAAATCTATTGGAAAAATCCCGCCAAAAAGGGGGACGTCAATATTGAATTATATTTATAATGTTTTATAATACGGTTGATTCCTTACGGATGATAACCCATTGGAAAAATCCCGCCAAAAAGGAGGACTCCCCACTCTATATATTAAATAGGAGTAAATATATAAACTTAATATTTAAGGAACAATGAAGATAAAAAAAACTTCAGTAAGTTTGATCTTTTCCATAATCATCATACTCGGCGGGATCCTTTATGGACTCTATTCATTTATTATTTATCCCACGTTAATTCCTCATTATGGTGGGGGGAAAAGATTTTATTTATCAAGGGAAAACAATTATACAACAACATATGATTTGTATTCTCAAGATGGTTTGAATTTAATCATCCAATGCAATGATACCTCAGAGATACTTTTAAATAATACTTCAGTTTGCAATTGTTCCTATTATACTGTTTTTGTTAGGGAAAATACACAATTAAGAGTTGAAATCAAATCTAATCATTCTCTTGAAGGATTTATCAAAGCAAGACGCAGAGTGCCTATGAGTAATGTTATCCTATCTTATTCAATACCAATTTCAGGAGCTCTAATCTTTTTCATAATCATTTATATAAATCATAAAAGGGTAAATGAAGAATTTAACGCATTTCCTTCATCTGAAGATAATAAAAATAAATTAGAAAACTAATTCAAAACAACTGTAACAGAATGTTAAAGTGGAGAGCTAATTCTTAATAAATACATAATTAAGCGTTAATATCAATGTTAAAATAATTCTTTAAAGTATTAGTAATTAATAAAATATAGTTATCTGCAAATTCTTTTTCATAGTTTGAGTCAAGAAACTTTCTGAATCTTTTTAAAGAGCTTAGCCGACTTTTATCTTTATTATATTGTTGTATTACATTATGACAAATATCATGAAACATAGATAATTCATTTTTTAAAAAAATAACGCTTGAGGTCAATTCGGGATCTTCCTTAAATCTAAGAACCCATTTCTTGATTTCATTTAAAATCCGTGGTTCTTCTAAATCGGGCACCATAAATCTAAATTTATAATTTATTACTGTTCCATTTTCAGCTTTTCGAAAGATCACATCATTTTCATATTTTTCTTCATTCTTATCAAATTTTGCCCGGTCTATAAATTCTATATTAATTTTAAAAGAATTTTGAGTTATAAAATTAAAAAATTTAACAAAGTGAGAAGATAGATGGGATATATCAGATACCACAGTTATTTTTTTCTTTAAAAGCATTACTCTAAATATATATGTAATTAATGGTGTAGGAAGATTTATTTTTATTAATTCAAGATCCATCTCTTCTTTATCTGGAATCCTTTTATCTTTCTTATTTGAAACGGAAGCCTTGAGAGTAACATCTATTTCAAAATCAGGAGTAAAATAATTTCTTACAATAAGATTTTTGTCTATATAAGCAATAAATGAATGCTCACATAGTGTTTTTTTTGCTACATTTACCGCTATTAGTCCCTTTTTCTCATCATCTACCAATTTTTTAGAAACTTCAATATTGCCAATCTTTGAACAATTTGGGCATCTTACTTCAACTTTAGGCATAATCATCCAACTTTTATATTTTATTTCCCTAATTCAGCAAAAACCCTTAACTATTTTCTTATATATTACTTAATAATATTTAAAGTTATTCACATTATTGTCCAATTTAGGATCTGATAAATCTTATCCCCCTAATATCGGTAAACATTTATGCTACTATTGAAAAGAGAAATTAGATTTTTAAAATCTTGATATAAAATTGATCTTTTAAGTATTCTCCAAAAAGAGAATAAATTTTTACCTAAAAAGTTTGTTATAGAGTTAAATATTTTTGTTCCTTAGTTATCCTGATTTAATTTCTTTTCAAGTGTAATCAGAATTGGTTTAAAGCCTAGTTTTCCCATAACATCAATCAATTTCTTATCTACATTATAGCCGAGATTTATTCGCACTCCATCACATCCCCAAGAATCTAAAATCTTTATTGCCCTTTCAGCAAGAATTTTGCCAACATGTTTCCCAATATATTCTTTTTTAGTAGCCCAGTTATCAAGATATCCAATATATTGTCCCAGATTATTCTTAACTGCCTCTAGCATCCCCATCGCCACAACTTCACCTGTTTCTTTCAACTCTGCAATAAGGGTTAATCTTTTCAAATTCGGTTTAAATTGACGTAAACCCGAGGATTTTCTCCATTTTTCCTCATTTAAACCAATATCATATTGATTATTTAACTGTTGTAAGATTTCAAGAGTTTCTTCATAATCTGAAGTTCTATAATTTCGAATAACTATTTCCTCTTCACTAATTACTTCAGCTTCCGACATTTCTTTTCTTATCCCTCAGCTTTCAATTTTTTCTAATGTATTTATATCAATTTTTTTAGTTAATAACTTTTCCCTATTATTTGATTCTTCAACTAAAAAGAAAAGGTATTCATCAATATGAGGAATAATAGGGCTAATGAACAAGAGTTCCTCTTCAGGATACCATTGTTCAATTGTTTGATTCATAATTTCTTTTTCAAAAAATTCCTTTACATGCGTGATTTTAACATTTATATCATTAAATTCCTCATTGGTATTATTACGGACAAGAATTTCCAACTCTTGGGAATCTTCGATAAGATTTATATTTAGAATCTCAAATGGTTTTGTCAAATCTAATTGCGCATTTTTTGCTTTTCCAGGTTCAAAAATCTTAATACTTGAAAAGGAGTCATCAGTGTTTAAAATATGAGTTAAATCTATACCTTTCAGAGCAAGGAAAGATATTGCTTTTTGTTTTTTAATAGATGATGTATCTTTTTGCTTTATGACGGAAGAGAAATATTCTTTACAAGATTTATTTAATATATCCTTCATCTCTTCTCTTATTTTTTCACCTTTCTCTATACAGTCCTTGACTTTTTTGGTTTTTATTATCTCTTCCTTACTGATCTCACATTCAATAACATCTTTTAATCTATCTCCAAATTTACTCTTAATTATTTTAGTAAGTTTTCTGATTAATTCATCTCCAAAAATATCGAGATCTTCCGGTAAAGAGATAATAATTACTATTGTTTCAGGAGTTTCCTCATCTAACCCTGCACGTCGTTTTTTCCGCCCAGATTTAGTATAAAATTTTTTTCCAAAAAAGGTATAGCCTTTAAATTCTAAATCAATATGATCTAAAGCCTCTTGCTCTTCAACATCGAGAAACCATATAGGATGATATTTTATTGGTCTCATAAAGTCTTTATTATCTTTGAGTTTCTCATCTGGAAACATCAGTAAAGGAACATGTCCCTTAGATTCGTCAAAATACATTAAATAAACATAACATACTTCTTCTAAAGGGCCTAAATCCTTCGTTTTATAGTCTTCTTCTTTTGACACGGGAGATCCATTTATGGTTTTATTAAAAGATAAGATATAGATAAAAGAATTTACATATTATATTTTGCACTTATCTAAGATAAATATATTAAAAGTAGTTTTTAACTATTAATTATTTTTTTGAAAATTAATTAATTCTCACTTTATGAAGTGATTCAACATTTGACAAAAAGAGTAATTGGAAGATTTTATTTTTCTCTTCGTAAATTTATAAAAATATAGCCTTTCTAGAGTAAAATGATCTAATTACTTATTAAGGGTAAAATTGAAATACATTCATCATATAGATTATTCTATAATTTTAATTATCTAAAGAAACCACTTAAATGATACTTTTAAAAGAAGTGACTAACCTACTAACAATTTAATAAATTTAGGATTAGGAGATGAATCTTTCTAATGAGTTAGAATATTAATCTTTATAAAATACCCTTTAATTTTAAAATTACAAATATTTAAACAAAATTAGTATGGAATTGGACATAATTAAATTCAAAAAATAAAAATTGGACTCCTTTTGGATTTAATATGTATATTAATTTCTAATACTAATTCAAAAACCCTAAAAAGTGATTTAATATATCTGAAACAGTATTAAAAGTTGAAGACTTAAGTAAACATTTTGGAGCATTAAAAGCAGTTGATAATATTAATTTTGAAGTAAGAAAGGGTGAAACAATAGGATTGGTTGGACCAAATGGTGCAGGAAAAACAACGACTATTAAGATGATCTCTAAAATTTTACGTCCAACGAGTGGCCATATTTTTATCAAAAGCAGTGAGGGAGAATTAAAGGATCTACACAAGACATCAAGAAATTTAATCTCCAGTGGATTTTTAATCGACATCCCGAATTTCTACGAATTAAATCCACATCAGTTATTAACTTATTTTGCAAAGCTTCAGAATTACCCTAAGGATAAAATTGAACAAAGAATGGATGAATTATTGAAAAGATTCAACCTTTTTGAGTGGAAATATAAAAATGTGAAAACTTTCTCAAAAGGTATGGTTCAGAAAATGGGAATTATTCAAGCAGTAATCCATGATCCAGCTATTATCGTATTAGATGAACCTCAAACAGGATTGGATCCAAAAGCCCGTATTGATGTTCGGGATTTTATCCGCGAATTACAAAAAGAAGATAAAACAATTTTCGTAGCCTCCCATTTATTATATGAAATCTCAGAAGTCTGTGATAAAATAGCCCTATTAAATAGAGGAGAGATTATTGGGTTTGATACAATCGAAAAATTACAAACAAAACTTAAATCAAATCAATTAACATGTGAAATTTTAAACCCTATAAGTCCAGATAAGTTAGGACCTATAATTAAGAAGTTGAATAATAAATTAGATCCCTATATAGAAAAGTCTTTACCAAAAGAAATTTCGAAAATTCCCATTAAATATAATCGAGAGATCGAGGGATTCACAATTTATTATGATGGAAAGAAAAAATCTAGAGGAGAGATGTTAAAAATTCTTATTCAAGAATTTCAAACAGATTTTACCGTTACTTCCTTTGGAGAACCAAGAACAAGTCAACTTGAAAGGATATATCAAGAATTAATTAAAGAAGAAAAACGAGGTGTGAATCAATAAAAATGGATCCAGTTAAAGTTTTTTATAACGAGATCAAACCGATTAGTCATACCTACACGTTTGAATTGAAAAAACAATGGAAGAAATTTATAATCTTCTCGTTAATAACCATCCTTTTGGTAATCTTATCAAGCTATATTACATACGCTGTTAGTCCAGAGAATAGAATACCTAGTGATCAACTAAATTATTTCAGGGGTAATGTTGGATTTCTAAATTTTATATTAATCTTTGCTGCATGTTTTTTCTTTGCTGGAATAATATGTTCTGAATTTAGTGAAAATACCGGTGCCATATTGTTTCCAAAAATTAATAAATTTAAACTAATTGCTGGTAAATTTCTTGGAAGTTATACTTTCCTAATGGCTATTGCATTCATATACTATTTTACCTTAGGATTATTTGGATTCTATTATTATGGCGTTCCTATAGATTATCGATATTTCCAATCATTGGGGATTACCCTGCTCTATATTTTTGCCTTAGGGAGTTTTGTAACTTTTTTCAGCTCTTTTTTAAAATCGGAAAATATGACAATAGTTACAACAATAATTGTATTATTAATTGCCTTTAACAGTGTTCAAAGTGTAATTACTTTACTAGTTCCCGAATTGGAGCCTCTTTATTCCCTCCAGTATATTAGTAATTTGGTCTCTTCCATTCTGCAAATAGATTTTCCAAAAACAGCAGCAGAAAGATATACAGAATTTTCATTTCAAAACTTTACCTTTCGTACTTGGCAAACTCCATCAATTGAAGGAGGAATCTCTGTCATTTTTGCATATACAGGAATTTTTTTATTATTAGCGTTAATTATATTTAAAAGGAGGCAATTGTAATGAAGAATATAAAAAGATTTAAGTCTAAAAACAAAAAACAAATTTGGGGGTATTTTCTACTCTTTTCGATAATATTTATGAATATCACTCCTTTATTTGTAATGGCAGAACCAGATTATACGGTATCTCCAACTAAAAAAACGATTTATTTGGATGTCCCCACATACGATAAAGAAATTTGGGATTCTATATTCAATGAAACAATCGATCCCAATGAATGGTTTTCTGGCAATTTCAGCGGTGATGATATCAAAAGTAAATATATAGTTCGAGGTTGGTTTGATAATGTTCAATGGAATTCTTCTGAAGCGATGAGTAATTTGTTAGTTCCTCAAGAAAATTTTAGCATCTGGATTGGTCTCTCGCAAATAGGTTATAATAAGACTTTTATTAATGAAAGATATAATAACTATACTTATGATTTAACAGTAATTTCTCGTTCAAGATGGAATTTTACCTCGGAGGGCTTACCAGTTAATGCAAGTTATCCTAATGATTTTGTATTGATGTTTGAAAATCCAAATGACTACAATAGACTTTTAGAGGATTACAATGATTTAATCGACAATATTAACAGTAATTTTACGGCGAAGTTTTTACGTTTGGATAATCTGACTAAATATTCCGCAGATGATTACTTTTGGCGAATGTTAATTGAAAATCAAATGGGAATGTTTAACCCGCAAGATGAATATCTCAATGAAATAATAACTAGTCTTAGATTAAATAATACCCAATTTGACGATGGAATTCTTGAGATAGAACGCTCTGGAATTTTAGAGAATTATACTGTGGAAATATCTTTTGGAGAGAACGGCATAATATCTCATTTCATAACTAAAAATAATGATGGCCAAATTTTTCTTGAAATAGAAAGCTCTAGCACTCAAGATCAAACTTATATTGTCCTAATTTCAATAGGGATTATTGTCGCCTTAGTTATAGTATTTGCTCTGTATCAAAGGAAAAAAAGAATGGATCGATATAAAGAAAAACTTGAAAAATACGAATAAACGGATTTGATTAATCATACTTTTTTATTTTTTAATTTTTAGTCTTCCTTAGTTAATTATTATTGATAATTTAAACAGATTTTATCCTAATTTCATCTATTTATTTTTAGTATATTTGCTTTTTTACTCTCTGCCCTTGCAATCGCGAAATCGACAAAAATGAAGTTGATTATGAACCTAAAATTGCTATTGAAATGTTTAATACAGAAAAAATAGAAATAATTCAATCAATAATAAAAATGATATCCGAATTTGTATCGGAATATCATCAAGCAGTACTTAATTTTGTTTTATGGTGTGCTGGTGTGGTTCTGTTTATATTTAATAGCTTCTTTCCACCCAGTTTTCAAGTTCCAAAAATAGCATTTTCAGATTATTTCTCTGCGTTTCTGAGGCTTCCCAATATCCCCTTTCATCTGCTTGCAGCATGTTTTTAATCAAATCCATCATTGCAAATTTGTTATTCTCAATTAGTGCATCTTTTATTTCTTCATTCTCGATATATTGATCATAACTTTTATCCCAGATCCAGTTATCGACTTCATGTGTTGTAGCCGACATCCCAAGAAGATTCTCTACTTTTTCAGCAATCTTTTGCCCTCCGTGATATTTATGCTTTAACAATGAGTTTATCCATCTCGGATTAAGATTTCTAGTAATACTGGCTTCCTTAATAGTCTCATTAAGGGAATTAACTCGTATATCTTTTGAAGAAGTATCCGCTATGAATATATTAGCCCTTTTTCCCGTTATCTCTTGATAACTCTTAGCTAATCCTCCAGTGAATTCATAATAATGATCTACATCTGTGATATGATATTCTGAAGAATCTCTGATTTGACTCATTAAGTTGATTCTGGAAATGTTTTCCTTAAACGCTTGCTCAGATTTTTTAACCTTTTGGTTTTTCATATAAGAATAAGACATGTTATTAATATAATCGACTGCTAATTCCTTCTCTTCTTCCCACCTTCCATCAGATATAATATTTGTCAAATTTGTATTATATTTACCAGGAGGGGGTCCAAAAATCCGAGCGTCGGCATTATCTATATTTTTTCCTTTGAGATCGTTTATCGATTTTTTAATAAAATTCTTATCCATTGATTCATCCAACTGAGAAATAAGTTCAACTGCTCGATTTAATAAATCTAATAAGTAAGGAAAAGTATCTCTAAAAATCCCGCAAATTGTAATGATAACATTTATTCGGGGATGATTCATTTCTTTAAGAGGAATTATTTCTAATTCTGTGGTCCATATTGCTTTATTTTTAACTGGTTTGACTCCCAAATAATTAAAAATTTGCCCGATCGTTTCACCCCCTGTTTTCATGGTTTCAAACGCCCATAAAACAACACTTACAGTTTCTGGCCATTTCCCATATTTCTTCTTATGATCTTCGAGAAGGCGCTCTGCTACGGTATTGCCTCTTTTATAGGCCATAGTATTTGGGATTAATCTTGGATCAAATCCATAAGAATTTTTTCCGGTAGGAAATATTTCTGGTGTCCGTATAGGATCACCGCCTAAACCTGGTTCGACATAACCTCCATTTAATGCATGAATAATATTTTCCATTTCTCCAGAAGTTATAATCTGCTCATTCAATTTTCTAATCCATTTGATAATCATTCTATGATCTTCTTCAGGTATATCGGGAAGTATATCTTTTTGCTGTATGTTACCAATAACTGAATCAATATCTGACCCCTCTAATGTCATTTTTAAATATTCAGTGAGATTTTCTATTTGGTTTGAATATGCTTTTCCAAATTTTGAAAGGATGAGGTCTATTTTGGGAGGATTATCGATGGATTTCAATAAGATCATTAGCATAAGATCAATTTTCTCTTCTAAAGAATATTTTTTGCCTAATGTATGCAAACCCATTGGTATAGTTGAAGTTTTATATTTGTATAGCTTATTTTCAAGTTCAGTTATTGAATTATATTCTAAATTTAAAGCTTGGGAAAGTTCATTTATTTGAGTCTTTAGATCTTCAAAATGAACTGTATATTTGAGATTTTCCGACTTTTGATCTAGATTTTGGTATTGACTGATTAACGATTCCAAATGTTCAAATTCTTCATAAAGTGATGAATCCTTCAATGTGGGACCAGCATGATTGATGATTAATGCATTTGATCTTCGCTTTGCAATAGCAGACTCACTTGTATTCGTTACATGATAATAATAAATATTAGGAACACTCCCTATTAGATTAATATTAAAATCCTTGAAATAACCAGCATTCTCTTTTCCTGGTAAAAACTCTTCAGTGCCATGCGTTCCAACGTGAACTATAGCATCGACATCTAATTTGTTTTCAAGATATTTATAAAATGCTAAATATTGGTGATGCGGTGGAAGATTTTTATCATGATAATCTTCTGGATTATTAGAATCCGAATTTCGAGAAGGTTGCAAGCATATATAGACATTTTTTAATTTCAATATTGGTAATTGGATTGTAGAATCCTTCGTCATTATGTTTCCTGGAGGTTCTCCCCAAGTTTTAATAATCTCATTTTGCATATCCTTAGGAAGGCTTTTAAAATACCTTATATAATTCTCAGTAGCTAACGATATCCCTGAAAATCTTTCATTACTAACATACTTGGGGAGATTAATCAATCCCTTTTCAATGAAGATTTCTGAAAGAGTTAAACCCTCATTAAGCTTTTCTGTATCGTATCCATTATTTATCAAACTGTCTATAAGGCTTTTAACTGATTCTGAAACATTTAAATACGCAGCATTTCCTATCTTATCCTCTCCTGGGGGATAATTATATATTATTATTGCTACTCTTTTTTCTGAATTCTGTTTAATCCTTAAAGCAATCCATTTCTTCACTCTTTCTGCAAATAATTGAATATTTTTCTTTAAAGGTTTAATTTCTAAAACATCTGCTTTAACGTTTTTTGAATACCCTAAATTCTCCATAAGTCCAACGGTTTGCATTTCATACCTCCCATCTAACTCAGGCATCACTACAGCGATTATCTGATTGATTGGAATCATTCCTTGATTCGAATTAAGATAGTTTTCATAGGTATTATCAAATTGAATAATTGGATTTAAATGGGGAATATCCATATCTTTATAGAGCTCTAATGTTTCAGAACTATCTCCACCAAAGGGTCCACCATTTAACTGGAAATATTGAAGGTTAATAACGATATCTGCAATAACATCATCATCCTTTAAAAAATACTTTTTATGAGCTTCTAGATTCGTGAGGGTATCTGAAAAAACGGGGATAACATTATAACCTTCGAAAAAATCGATAAATAACTTAACAATGGGAATAGATTGCTCAAAATAAAGCCCTCCATAGAAGAAAATTCCTATACTATTTTTCTCTGAGTTATAATATCTCGTCTCTAAATAATCTTCTAAATCATCAAAGTATTTTTCTGGTCGTGGATCATAAATACCAAATTGAGGAAGTTTAATCGGTTTTTTAACTTTAATATCATCAAAACCTAAGTATTTCTTTAAGAGAAAAAGTAGCATGTATTTATGATTCTCTGGGATACCCCCCAGTCCGTAAACCCAATAGTCCATCATAAGACCCCAATATCTCGCATGTTTCAATACCTTGAACGGGAGAATTATTCCCATAATTTTCATCATTTTGGTCATCCGTTTTCCAAATCTTACGGCGTCTGTCAAATCGGGGATTTCATCTTCCTCAACTTGAAGATCATTTGAACTCGGAATTTTTCTCGCTTTAAAGGGACCCATCTTTGTTAAACGACGAATTTCACTGTTTCCTCCAACAAGAGAAATTATTTGTTTGTCCTCAAATAATTCAGAATTGGTATGTTCCATCTCTTGAAAAGTGTTTACTATTGTTTCAACAATTGGAGAGTTTCCCCGAATATCTAATAGAATTATATCAGAAGCATAAATAGCATTAACTAATTCGGTTTCAGAAGCCTCTCCAGATTCTAATTCATTAAGAAAGAACGTCTTAAACTTAAAAACTCTCCCTAACTCTTCATAGATTTCAGTTATTCCTCTCACTAACCATTTTATAAAAACAGTTGAAGAGATTAATGTTATCTGAGGTAAATTGTTATTTGATTCAGGATTTTTCATTTTTTTTTTTTTATTCTAAGTATTCTTGTGAAAGTATTCCTTCCAGATTTAAAATCTCATTAATTTCTTGTTCATCAATATCGTCAATATGATAATATATTGCGTTTGATGCTTCAGCTAGATCTTTACAAATCTCTATCTTAATTTCTGAAGATTCTGTATCCAATATGATCATCTCAATATCATTTCTTTGTATTTCCTTCCCGATTTTTTTCAAGTCTTTGTTAATTTCATTAACGTGAACATTTCCTCTCGCATCGCTTAGAAGAATTATAAGCGGGATATAACCTGTTTCTTTCCGTTTCTCCTCCTTCGCTATATTCAAAGCTTTACTTAACCCTTTTAATAAAGGTGTAGTACCCCCAGTGGGAATCTCTTTTAGATATTTATAAGCTAAGTCTGTACTTCTCGTTGGAGGTAAGATAACTTCGGCCTTGTCTTTGCGAAATACAACCAGCGAAACCTTATCTCGATTAACATAATTATTTTTAAGAATTGAAAAAATAGTCCCTTTCACAGCTTCCATACGGTTTTTTACTCCCATACTTCCAGACGCATCAACACAAAAAATTATCAAATAACTTGACTTTCCCATTCTTTTTTTAACATGTATATTTTTATCTTTTACAATCAGAGTTTCACCATTTTTAAATAAATTTTGGTTTTCTGAATCTAAACAAGCATGATTTAAGGTTTCATTAATCGCAATATCATGGGATTTTAATGAATTAATCTCTTTAACTCTTTCACCACCGATATATTTTCCTCTTGAATCTCCTGTAGGATGTAAAATTCGAGTTCCGGAAGTGTTCATCGTATTTCTTTTTTTATTAGTGTTTTTCAAAATCTTTGAGACATTTATTTGATCCTTTATTCCAAAAATCTCTTCCTTTAGATTTTGTACCTGTTGCTGTCTTGGATTTGATTCGAGCTCCTTTTGGTCATTTTTTTTATTCTCATCTTCGCTCTTATGTGGAGATTTTTGTTCATTTTCTTCTTGATTTATAATTTCATTGATTATATCGTCATCTAATACATCATCTTCAAAAGGGAGTCTACGAATTCTATGTTTTAAAGCTAATTTTGCTGCGATTTGTATATCATTATTCTGAACTTTCTCTCTCCCATTAAAAGCCGCTATAGTTTTGGCAGTCCTATTCATTGTTATATCGGCTCTATGGCTATCAACGTTCAACCTTACTGAAAACTCTGCAATTTTTTTTAGCAATAAGTCAGAAATTTTTACCGAAGGGAGGATTTTACGAGCATTAATAATTTGATTTTTAAGTTTTAACTGATCTTCTTTAAATTTTTTAGAAAATTCTTCGGGATTTTCATGGTATTCTTCTACATACTTTATTATTTTTACTCTCTTTTCAATATCTTTAATATTCTCAGCATCTACACTTAACCCAAACCGATCTAATAATTGCGGTCTAAGATTTCCTTCCTCGGGATTCATAGTTCCAATTAATATAAAATTCGAAGGATGATGTACACTAATTCCCTCTCTTTCAATTATATTGATTCCCATAGCTGCGCTATCTAATAAAACATCAGCAACATTATCCGCTAAGAGATTTACCTCATCAATATATAAAATGTTTCTATTTGCCTCTGCCAATATTCCGGAGTCTAGCGCTTTTAAACCTTCTCTCAGCACTTTCTTAATATCAATAGTGCCTACAACTCTATCCTCTGTCGCATTGATTGGTAAGTTTACAACTCTCATTTTTCTCGAAATGATGTCATCCTCGTTTAATTCCCCGTTTTTAATCCTTTTCTGACAATCATGACAAGATTCCTTTAAGTTATGTGGGTTGCAATTGTAAGGACAATTACTAAATACATCTATATCCGGTAAAAGGTCTGCGAGTGCTCTTACTGCAGTAGATTTCGCTGTCCCTTTCGTCCCTTTAATTAGCACTCCATTTATTTTCGGATTTATAGCATTTAAGATTAACGCTAACTTCATTAAGTTCTGACCGACAATCCCCGTAAATGGATACACATTAATATGAGTCATTATAGAAAACAAGTTAGAATATGAATATTTTTAAATCTAGTAATACTAAGAATATAACCTAAAATAAAAATGTTTTAAGAATTAAAATCTAAGCTTTTTCCTGATTTAATAGAGTTTTGATAAGCATTTTTCACATTGGATTTGGAAGCTAAAAATGAATAAAGAGAACTTATAAAGAAATTCATTGAGTTAGATTTCATTCCTAAAGAGTGTATTTTACTTTATGTTTTCCTAAATCTATATACTTTTTTCTGAGATTTTTTGGGAGCTGTTTTAATAGTTATCCTTATTTCATCTATTTATTTGTAAGTAGAAAACTTAATAATTTATAATGAATATATATTCATATATCATAACTTAAGTTAGGAGGTGTAAATATGAGTAAAAGACCGGGAAGAGGGCGAGGGCGGGGACCAGGAAGAGGAAGACAAGGTGGACCGTATGCAGCTGGTCCTGGGGGAGAGTGTGTTTGCCCAAATTGCGGGAAAAGAGCTCCTCATCAAGTAGGAATTCCTTGCACCCGAAGAAAGTGTCCCGAATGTGGAACAACTATGATAAGGGCGCAATAATAAGAGTTTTTTTTAAATTGGAGTACTTATTCCATTATTTCACTTTTAAAAGTGTTTATAGCAATGAAAATGTAAATTCATCAATGTAAGTATTTTCATTATTAAATTATAAACGTAAATAATTTAATGATGAAATAACAAGAAAAATAAAAAATAAAAAATTAATTTAGGAAGGATATAAAAATGAATATTTTAGCTGTTTTAGTGGCTTCAGCGGTATTTTATCTTATCGTTTTCTTTTGGTATTGGCCAAGTTTCTTAGGGAACATATGGCTCAAACTCGTTGGAAAGGAAGAAGAACCAAAAGATAAAATTATTCGAGATTCAATTATAATGATCCCCACCTCATTAGGAATTAATTTCGTACTTGCATACTTCTTTGACTTACTAGGGACTACAGATTTATTATTCGCGATAATTATTTGCCTTTTAATTTATGGAGGATTCATTTTACCAATAGGTATTAATCAAAGTGCATTTGCAGGTCGAACGAATTTTAAATTATTTCTTATCGAATATGGTGTGTATTTAATCGCATTTGTGGTATCGGGAATTATAATTTCAATTTGGTAATGAATAATACAATAAGAAAAAATCATCAATTGAATAGAAATCTATGGAACGATGATCCCACCCGAATTCTATAAACGGCAGAGAGTTCATAATAGGTTTAAATTTTGATAAATTAGGTCAATGCAATTTTAAAACTATAAATTCTATTCAGATCTGATTTATTTTAAATCAACCTATTCTCTTTAAGATCAATAAATTTTATAAGATGAATTTAAATGCTTTATTATCTTTAAGAATCCTAGTAAGTCCAAATTGATACCAATTAAACAGAGGTTAAAATTATGAGTGCAATTAAAAAGGCTATCTTGAACTTTTTCGAAGAGGTCTCGGAAGCTTTCAATCTTAAAAAGAATGCGATAGAAAGGGTTATAGAAGAGAATAGAGATTATTTAGACGCATTATCGAAATTAGCAATGGAGTCAGAAGAAGGAATAAAAGCTCTGAAAGAATATGCTGAAACAGAAACTCCTTCATTAAAAGAAGCAGTTAATAGTTTAGCTAAAACTTATGAAATTATGGAGCAAGGCCGTAGAAACAGAGTTCAAGAATTAAAGAATAAATTCATTATTCCAATGAAAGAATTGTTGACAGGTTTTGAGGAACGTGAGAAGGAACTTGAAGAATCAGCTAAAGCAGAGAAAAAAATGAATAAGCTAAAAGACAAATTAGAGAAGGCAAAGTCCAAACCGGAAGAAAAGAAAAAACCCGAAAAAATTGAGAGTTTGGAAAAGGAATTTAAAGAAGCAAAAGAGAAATACGATAAGGAGAAAGAAGAAGCTCAAATTGCCATCAAAACATTCGACAAAGAAAAAATAGAAACCATTCAATCTATAATCAAAACGATTACCGATGTTGAGACGACTTATCATAAGAATGTACTTAATTCTATAGATTCTGTCAAAGAAAAAGCCGAAGCAATAGATGTTAAGGAAGCAACGACTCCGAAAACCTAAGAAACCATTGGAATTTATTTAACTGAATTATATCAAAAGATTTTTTATTATTATTTCCATCTTTATTATTCTTTCTATCTCTTATTTAAACTTTTGAACATATCTTTTTTTCGATTTCTTTTCCATTCTTCAATATTTAGTGATTCTATATTAAAAATTGAGGTAATGAGATTATTAAATAAAGAATTTCTTATCAATTAATTACATATAAAAATATGTATTTTCATTTACTTTATAGAAAAGAAATTTTAAAAGATTAAAATATTACTAAATGGATTGAAAATGAAATTTTTTAAACGAAAAAAAGACAAATCAGAACAAGATGAAGACGATAACGAGTTAAAGGAGCTTTTAGATAAAGTAAGAGGAGATGATCAAGGAGATGTAAAACCTGTTTCTCAAGTTCACAAAATGGAAATCATCGAAAAATTAGAAGACTTAAAAAGAAAGGCTGAATCTTATCGGCAAAAAGAAGATTTCAATAATGCAATAAAAACTGCTGATAAAATAATGAGGATAGCTATTTCATTTAATTTACCGGAATATTGGAAAGAGCAAGAAAAATTTATTAGTCAGATTTCTCAAAAAGTGCAAGAAGAACATTTAACTACTAAAATAAAAGAATATGCTTCTTGGCTTTTAGAACAATATGATAAATTGATTGAAGCAAACGCTATTTTTCAAGCTCATGAAATGGTAAAAAGTTTCAAACAGACATATGAAGATCTCCCATATTTTGAATCTATATCGGAAGCTCAAAAAGTCATCAAAAAAGATATGAAAGAATGGCTTAAATATCAAACTAGTTTATAATAAGCCTCTTTTTATAAAAACCAAATAATATTTCGGTCTAATAGTTTGATTTATCAAAAACCACACTGAAATAATACTAAAAAGGATTTAGAGTTATTTTAAACATTTTAAATCAAACAATTTAGGAAATGATTTTAACTAGGTATTAGGGTTTTTAATAATAAATAATAATAAACTCAATTAACCTACCTACATAAATGAAAATCACTATAAAATAGAAAGATCCTTGAATAAGTCTGGCTTGAATTTTTTTATCCATTTAAAAAATGGATAATTCTTTAAAGTTTTTACAACCCTTCTGAGAGTTAAAATAACTCTTCTAAATGTTGATAATTTTGTCCACTTCGAAGCTGCGTCGAGGTGTGAATTGCTTATACCAATTTATGTTATTGAATCGTTTCCTCCAGTATTTTTCCATCGTTCACTATAAAGGAAAGTTTAAGGTCGAATTTTGTTTAGATTTTTTTTCACCGATTTCCCCCTTATTACTCATTGATGAATAAAAAAAGGAATGTTAAATTTCTTAAGAGTTTCAGAGACTATTTGAGATGAGTATTCTGATACCAGTCCTCGAAACTTTCGAAATGAGTAGCATTAAATGTTCTCAAGAGATTTCCCTGGGCATCAGCACTAATTTTTGTAAACAACTCATCACATAAATCTTGGTTTTCGCTAGAGATATCATTTTCCCAGAGCGTATCCTTGGAAAGATCATAAAGCTTTTGGTATGATTTATTATTGCCAGTTATGAAGGCATAATTATCATCTTTATATAAAGTCCAAAGAGCCATTCCACATGTAATATAATCTCTATTGTTTATGAATTCTTCAGAGTTGTCCAAAAGTTTAGAAAGATCAATTCCATCAAATACTTCAAGTTGTTCATTATCCAAGAACCCAAATAATGTGGGTAAGATATCATGATTATATACATAAGTTTTTTTAATTCGCTTAGGTCCTTTTATATTTCCAGGGGGTTTTATCATGAAAGGGATATCTACCAATTCCGGATACAGATGTGTAGGGATCTTTCCAATTGCTCCATGTTCTCCAATACTATGACCATGATCACTTATTAATAGTATTAAAGAATCATCATAAAGATCCATTTCCTTAAGGTTGCGAATAAAATAACCAAACCATTTATCACAGAAAGTAACCTCTCCAGCATAACATGCTCGCATTGACCCAAGTTCTTCTTCGGAGATATACTCTAGACTTGTTCCATACATCGGTTGGATAATCTTTTTACCAGAATATGTTTTATCAATATATCGCTCATAATAATCCTGCGGTGGATCCCATGGTTCATGAGGATCAAATTCATCTATTACACAAAAAATATTTCCTGAATCTTTTAAGCGATTAATAGAGTCTATTGCTGTTTTAAATGTTTGGGCGGGAAAATAATCGTCCTCATTTTTTCTATCCTGTACATTCGATAAATAACTTTTCATGAGGAGTTTTTGCATCGCTACAGCGGCTCTATTATTTTTTCTTTTTTTTACAAGGAAATTTCTTAGATGATCATTTATTTCTCTTCTCGATCCTGTCATTCTAGCCTTGTATTTGTCATGCTCATGCCCTCGAATGAAGTGATATTCATCAAAACCTAAATGATAGTTCATGTTAGGTTTAAATTGATGATACGTGCTCGTAATAAATGATGTTATATAAGCATTTTTGTTTAAGTATTCTGCCATATGAGTATGTTGCGGAGGAATAGGATACCAACCAGGTGATTCTACAAAATCATCAGATCTAAGTTTAGGTTTCTCATGATTAAAGGGAAATGTCCTAATTCCCGTATGAGTAGATCTACGCATCGGGAGGGTCGGTAAGGATTCGGGGTAAGCATTTTCAAATATTAAAGCGTCTTTAGCAAAAGCATCATAATTAGGAGTAGCAATCCAATTATTTCCATAAGTTTTTCCCGTATGATCCTTTCTTAATGTATCAAAAATCACTAGAAAGATGTTCATTTTTCTTTAGTTTTAAGCTGTTTTAAACAAATTTTAATTTAATTACCTTAAGTAGCTATAAAAACTCTGTAATTAAAATATTATTTGTTTCTTTCTTTAAAAAGGATTTCTAAATAAAAGGGCTCATTCTTTTCTTTAAAAAATTAAAGATTTATTAATCGTAAAGTGGAAATTAAATTATGAGTCAACAAGAACAACCAAAAAAACCGAAAGCAAATATAAAACCACATTCTAAAAAAATAATAATTAGTTTTCAACTCGGAAACCTGTTATGGTTTATGATAAATCAAGGTTTTAGAATGAGAATACTTGGTTATTATCAAGAGGTATTAGGATTAACTCCATTACTTTTTACTATTGCTTTCGGAATCTTTACAATCTATAACATGGTTAATGATCCAATCATTGGACATTTTAGTGATAGATCTTCGAGATTCGTGAAACGGTGGGGTAAAAGGTTTCCTTTTATTATGATGGGGGCCATTCCATTAAGTATTATGCCCTTCTTTATTTTCACTAATCCATTCATCGGCTCACAGCTTTTGATTTTTGTCTGGATGATCATCTTTATGCTTTTATTTGATACCTTTTTTTCCTTAATGGATGTGAATAGATGGGGCCTTTTCCCTAAAAAATTTGTAAAGGATGATGAGCGTAGACTTGCGGGATTCATCGAAGCAATCTTAGATACCCTTGGTATTGCTCTCGGCTTTCTAATTCCGATGATACTACTGGATCCCGATATTGGATTTGGAGATACAATTTTAGGCTATAGCATTCAAGGATTTGTAATATCTCTTATTTCATTCATTTTAGTTATACTTATGATACCGGGTGTTAAAGAGCCTAAAGAAGTAAGAGAACGACAAATGCAATTAGAACGATTTGAATATACGAATATTTTAGAGGATCTAAAACTTGCATCTAAAAACAAGAACTTTCTCGGGTATTTGATTCTGTTCGTCTGCTATTCAATAACAATGGGAATGATAATGGGGCTAATGGCTTGGTTTGCTGATGACGTTATAGGATGGAGCGGTATAATGGGAGAAGCTGCTTTTCTAGGTTATCTTATTTTTGTTCCCATAACAGCTCCGATTTGGTTCAAAATTTCGCATAAAGTTGGAGCCAGAAAAGTCATGCTCATCGGAGCCTTTGCTTTAGCATTTTCCGGAATACCTTTATTATTTGCGCCACCAGGACTCGGAGGTTTTATCCTTACATTTATTGTGGCTAGCCTTGCAGGAATGGTTGATGGTGCTATTGAAAGTATGAATCTTCCTATTTTCGCTTCTATAGTTGATAAAACTGCGCTAGAAAATAGTAAACGGGAAGAAGGACTTTATAGAGGAGTTGTTGTTTTTTTCCAAAGGACTTCATATTTTATATGGGTTTTTCTTTTATTCATAGTGCAAATGATTACTGGATATGAGCACGGTACGACGGATCCTATAGGGATATTAGGACTTAAGATCTATATGTCTGTATTCCCGCTAATAATTATGTTAATTGGAGCATTGACTTTTTGGAAATTATATACAATTTCACAAGAAGAATTAGAACAGAACATCATTGACTTAGAGAAACTAAATACCTAATTTAATCCGAAGAAGCTTTAAGGTCTTTTTCTTCTCTTTTTATTTTTCAATTTAAAGATAAAATGGAATTGCATTACATTTACTATAATTTTAAATATTATTAGATTGATATAATATAAAGGTGGACAAGATTTGGGACTAGAAAGCTTAAATGCAATTGAAATTCTTAGAGGGAGCCTTAGTTTGATTTTTGTCGTTATCTCCGTCATTATTGGACTAAAAATTTTATCTACTTACTTTAAATATCAGAAAAAGGAATTTATAACCGTTGGTTTGACTTGGATTTTTCTAAGTACTTCATGGTGGTGGCCTTCATTCAACTTTTTATCCAATCTCCTATTCGATCAGGATTTAAGTATATTCTCCTATTTGATCTTGGCAAATTTTTTCATTCCTTTAGCGATTATATCTTGGATTTATTCGATTTATAAATTAGCATATCAAAACAAAATCATGATTATTAGTATTTCTGTTATATGCGTAACTTATGAAATTTTATTATTCTTATTCCTTTTTATAAATCCAAACTTAATTGGAATAGAAATTGAGCCTGGTCTCGTTCAAAGAACAAGCTTAACCTTGACATTTGCTGTATTTTCAATTGCAGTTGCCCTAATTAGCGGAATTTTAATGGCGAAGAAGACATTGGCTTCTGAAGATAGAAATATTAAATGGAAGGGAAGATTTTTAATAATAGCGATTGTTTTTTTTACGATAGGGGCGGTATTAGATGCAATAACTTGGACAAATCTTATTATAATATTCTTTATCAGATTATTACTAATTCTGAGCAGTATCGCATTTTATTTTGCTTTTTTTTTACCAGAAAGAGTAGCAAAATTGATAACTAAAGAGTAGAATTTCCAAAAAAATTCATTAATTTCACTTTACTTTTTTTTAAGCAATACAATAAAATTACTTCCTTGAGAATGATCTCCTTTCACACGATTTTCAACCCATACTTTACCATCATACGCTTTAATAATTTTTTTTACAAGCGATAGACCTATACCCATACCAATAGTATTTTTTCTGAGACGATGAGATCGTTCGAAGATACTCCGTTTTCTTTTTTCAATTATCCCGATTCCATTATCTCTGAATTCAATTTTGACATAAGTTTGGTTATCTTCAACAATCTCGGAAGTTTCTATCCAAATTTGAATTTTTTTATTTTCATTATGGATAATTGCATTTATTAAAATGTTCTCAACTGCATCAAAAAGAAATTCTCCTCCCAAAACAGTTAAACCTTGTAAAAGCTCTTTTTTAATATTTATATCCTTCTCGTTGAATCTTAATTTAATATGCTTGGTTGCAGATTCTATGATATTATTTACATTTAGTGAATGCTTGGATGGTTCAATCTTTTCGGTTTCCGATATTTTATGAACATTCGAAATGAGTGATGCTCCTCTTTCAATTTGTTTCTTAATTATCTCAATAATCTCCATTCTTTCATCAGTTTTTCCATAGATATTATTCCACGTTTCTAATAAGTGTGTGGAAGCTTGAATATTGTTTAAAATATTACTGATATCATGAGCTAAAAGATCTTTATAAAAATCAGAACGATTTCTGGCTTCTAAAAGTCTTTCTTTCGCTAATTTTCTATCAGTAACATCTTTTTGTGAGCCCAAATATCCAATAATGTTATCTTTCTCGTCAAATAATGGTGAGATTCTCATTTCACAATAAAACAGTGTACCATTTTTTTTCTTGTTCAGAAATCGGTCAATATAAGTCTTACCATTGGAGACAATATCGTAAATTTTTTTTTGCTTATTGTTGCTAGATTCTTCAGCATTGAAGATTTCTGGGGTTTTCCCTTTAATTTCTTCAAGTTTATATCCAAATAATTCTTCGGCTGCTTTGTTTACATAAGAAATTTTAAAATTTCTATCCGTTCGAATTAAAGCGTCCGTAGATTGCTCCACCATCTTAGATAATTTTAATAATTTGAGTTGATTTTCTTTACGGCTTGTAATATCCCTTGATATGATCAAACCTTTTTTGTTACCATCAAATCCAGTAAATGTTTTTCCCCTAACTTCAAACCATATCCAATGACCCTCTTTATGTAGGAATCGAATAGTCCCACTCCCGTATCCCTTTTTAAAGCCCCCTTTTAATCTCTCAGCAGCCATCACTCGATCTTCGGGATGAATCAACTCTAAGGCTGATTTTCCATATACGTCGTTATTCGTATATCCCATTAATTTTTGAGTTATTGGTTGGTTTATGTATTCGTAACGGAATTTATTATCTAAAATAGCAATAAAATCATTGATATTTTCGGTTATAAGTTTATATTTTTCTTGGGATTGCCTTAATTTTTCTTCCGTTTCTTTCTTCTCAGAAATATCGTATATAATTCCTTGGATATATTTTTTACCTTGCACGCGTATCACTGAAACACGCGATAAACCAAAAAATTCCGTTCCATCCTTTTTTATACATCTAATTTCTTTTGCCGAGAGCTTTTCGCCATTTAATAGACTTTCATATCTCTCCTGAACTATTCCTTGCTGATCATCAGTATACGTGGTAAGATCTTGGAAATTTTTTCCAATTATTTCCCCATTACTGTATCCAAATAATCGTTCCATTTCAGTATTAATTTCTATAATATTTCCATCTAGGTCGAAAATTACACTCGCAAAAGGCGCATTCTTGAATAATTCTCTATATTCAATATAATTTTTTTGTTCTTTGGTCATAAGTATTTTCAAGATTTTATAATCCTTAATTTAACAGAAAATAATAGGATCCTTATATTAACAAAAATTTTTTAAGCATTGGGTAAATCATGCGATTGAGCAATTCATTTTTCCTATTTCCTATTTTAAGGGTTTTAAGATTCTAAACTTTTTTAATTTAAAGGAATTACCTAATAATTAATTAGCCTTATCTTATTAAAATTCCCTTTAATATCATCTTGAATCCTTTTTATTAAGATAATTTAAATAATGGAAAGAATATCATATGAATAAGTTTAAGATATGAGAAAAAGAATCCATCGTAGTAAAATTTTCCTTAGGTAATCCGGATTCAGATAAGTTTAGTCCTTTCCCAGTTTTAACCAAAATAGCATCGATTCCTAAGTTAAGAGCACCTTTAATATCGGAGTCCATATCATCTCCTATAACAAGAACCTCATTATTCTTTAAATCTAATGTATTTAAAGCAAGTTGGAAATATGATTTTGATGGCTTCCCAAAAATTTTCGGTTTGACATTTGCTGCCTTCGCGATCATAGAGACAAATGAACCAGTATCTAAAACAGGATCTCCCTTACTATTCAAAAAAAATTTATTCCCTTGTGACCCTAAAAGCTTAGATCCTTTTAAAACATAATTAAACGCTTGATTAAGGCGATGGACATCCCAATCATCTCTAAAATCCCCTATAACTACAAAATCAGGAGTCTCTGAAGGTTGTATTTCTGGAAAACCTTTAAATTCCTTCCTTACATCTTTTGTCATTATAAAGTAGGATTTTTTGTCCAAATTTTGGGCTAAGAACCTTTTTAAGGCAATAATCGGAGTAAAAATTTGATCTCTTTCAATTGGAAAATTAAAGTCTTTTAGGACTTTCCAAACTTGAGTGGGAGTTTTACTATCAGTATTTGTAAGGAATAATAACTTTAAACCTAAATCATTTAATCTCTCAACAGTCTGAACTGCTCCAGGAATAATTTCATTTTTGAAATATAGGGTACCATTGATATCTATTAAGAGTCCTTTTACTGAATCTGTATTGAAGATATTATTAACCATATATTATTAAAGAACTCATTGAGTTATTAAAACTTTTTAACTTCTAATCTCTCAGAAAATACTATTCAATTTTAAATTATTAGAAGTTAAACTATCCTATTATATCTTCAAATACTCTCATGAAGTTTCCTCCAATAATTTTACGGACTTCCTCATCACTATATCCTCTTTCAATTAAGCCCTTTATCAAATTAGGAAATTTTCTATATTTTTCAAAGCCTTTCATTTTATCCAGAAAGCTAGCCTTATGCTCAGGTTTAAATCCAAGTTTATCAATGAATTCCGCAATTTTTTCTGCCAAATTATCTGGAACTGAAAATCCGTAATAATCTGTTCCTATTCCTACATAATCTATTCCTACTAAATTTACAATATAATCGATATGTTTGAGCCAGTGTTTAATAGAAATCTCAGTCTCATTGGAAATAAACCCAGGAACTGTTAGGACACCAATATAACCTCCCTTATCTGCAATACTCTTTAAAATATCATCTGGTTTCCCCCTATCGTGATTATAAAGCTTTTTTGCAAAAGTGTGTGAAGCTATAACGGGATCGTCAGAATATTTAATAGCATCTCTTGTTGTTTCTAATCCACAATGGGACGTATCAATAATAGCCCCCAATTTATTTATCTCGCTAACAACTTCTTTACCAAATTCCGATAATCCTCTATCTCTTCTAGCGGTACAACCCGTTCCAACTTGATTTCTAGAATTATATGTCAATTGCATAACTCGAAATCCTTGCATATAATATAATTCAATTAAATCTAAATTTTCTTCGATATGCTGCATACTTTGAAAGTTTAAAATCACTGCTTTCTTTCCCTTTTCCTTAGCATTCTCAATATCTTTAGCTTTCAATACCTTCATGATGTAGTCTTTCCTATTATCAAAAATATACGTCATAAAAGACATATTATGAAACACACCATCAAAGGAATAAGGTGTAGAATAAAGTGGACCAAGTGTCCAACTTACACAATCTACCGTTGATTTTTCCCAAGAATCTCTATATTTTTGAAAATAATCCTCATCCAAAACAATATTTTTGGCAAATTCAATAACAAGTTCTGGAATTATATCCCAAGGATTCATTCCTTGAGCAATCATCTTATCTGTGAGTTTCTTAAGATCTTCCGTCCAAGGAATGGGACCATGGCTTAAAGAATCTATAACTATTGAACCCTTAATAATATCTTTAAACTTTTCTTCGGTTTTGCTCATTGGTTTTAATTATTTTTTTATTGATTATAGTTTTTCCTTCTCTGTTAATAAAAGTTTGGTTAAAAAAAAGAAAAAGAAGACAAATAAGAAGAATTTTTCTATTCAGTAGAATATGTAAGAAGGAGCATTGTAATGATTATAGTTGCAAAAATGATAAAGAAAATAAAACAACCGTTCTTTAGAATCCAATCAAAAATACTATCCTTATCTCTCATCATTCTCTCTTTTTTTTCTTTAATACTTTGTTAATCATTAAAAACGTATTTAATTTAATGTTTTTCCATTATTCCCAAACATAAATGAAAGCTTTTTATAATTCAAAAAGAAGTATTACCTAATGAATTAATAATTAAATTCACAAAAAAATACTAAACATGAATCTTAGTAGACTAAATATAAGATATATAAATTTCATAGCCTTATTTTTAAATCTAGCGAATATTAGCTTAGGAATCATTTACATAATAATTGGATTGAACTCTATTTTACTCATTTTCTTCTCCATATTTCTAATATTAGCTTGGTTTGTAAATATATCTATATTGCTTCTGAATGATCATACATTTGTTCGAAAGTCTAAACACGGAGCATTAGTGAATATTTTTTTATATTTGTTCTTAATTTCTCAGATCTTTTTTGTGCTAATGATTGCTGGTGGCTTATTTTTATTAAATGCCGATTGGACTTCGACATTGATCCAGTATTCCTTGATTTATAGCGGGATTTTTGGATATTTCATATTTGGAGGGATATTAGCAAGCCTTAATCTAAAACAACTTAAGAAGAGGGAGGTTTGAGATTATGAAAATTAATAAATATGTTATTTTAAAGGGCATTTTGGGAATATTTGCATGTCTTCTACTATTATGGGGGATTTTTTGGAGTTATCTTTTATTCTTTGGAAGTAGGCAAATTAGAGGAGTATTAATATTTATAGAAGAATTTGTTGCCCAAAGCAGTGTACTGATGATCGCTCTTTGCTTTTCTGCCACAGCTATTTTATTAAAAATATTTTCCCAAAGAAGAACAAGCCATCCAAAACAATACTATACAATTTTTATCATTGGATTTATAATTACTGGTCTAAATTCGGCTTCTTTATTAGCAACTCCCTATACCATAATGAATGC
Source organism: uncultured archaeon (assembly GCA_964653985.1). GTDB lineage: Archaea > Asgardarchaeota > Lokiarchaeia > Sigyniarchaeales > SOKP01 > CAZZIC01. The sequence continues at coordinate 48,072 of CAZZIC010000002.1, forward strand.
AGATGCAGAATTTAGCAATGCTTTCGGATCTACATGGCGAGAAGATATACCAAAAGAAGCTAAAGATAAGTTTTTACCAATTCCATACAATTTAGCAACTCATTTTTTAACCATTCCCAAGGATTCGGTTAAGGTTGAAAAGGATGTCCTCTACTACCAAGGAGAAAATATCACTCTCTATTTTGATGTTTACATGCCATTTGGAGATCCAAGACAATTACCAGGAAATGGAAGTGTCATTATTAACCTGCATCCGGGAGCATGGTCATCTGGTGGTAAAGGGACATGGAATATGATCTCGACCAGCAAATATCTCGCTGCTCAAGGATATGTTGTTTTTGATATCCAATATGGATTAATTGAATGGTTTCAATATGCTGCACCCGCACCTGAAACCCCAGAAAATGTTTTAGGAAATTTCACCATTGAGGATCAAATTCGTCATATTGGAATTTTTACTAATAGACTTGCCAATGACTTTTATTTGGATTATGGAGCTAACCTAAACTCCGTGTATTTCATGGGTCGATCCGCTGGAGCCCATTTGGCAGGTGTTTCAAGTTTGGGATTTAATGAAGATTACCATAATGGGACATTTAGTCCCAAAATAAAGGTAAAAGGGGGAATTCCCTTGTATCCTCCTTCCGCAGCACCAGAGCTTCTTTTAAAGGAGACAAAAAATGAAAACCCTGAAAGGTTTAACGCTTATAATTTATCAGCTTTAAGTGATGATGAGGATCCTCCCATTTTAATCTTTCAAGGGGCCAGTGATGGACAAGTAAGAATAGAAGAAGTCATTAAATTAGAAAATCGAATGGAAAATGCTGGAGTAGATACTTGTCTATTACAATTTCCATTTGCTGGCCATGCAAGTGATTTTGTTTTAAGTACTAATATCGGGCAAGTTTGGATTTTTTACTTAGAAAGGTATCTTTATATAACCCACTAATTATCAATTTTCTTTTATTTTCTCTTGATCTTTTTTAGTAATTGAATTAGAAACACAATTTATTCAGTCAAGTTTTGAAAATAATATAAAAATTTATATAAGAATTTAGATTAAAAACTTATATTAATTTTTAAAAATTTAAAAATATAATTTAAACAAAATTTACTAAATAATCTTAATACCTAATTTATGGTGAATTTATGGTACTAGTAACAGAGTTAGTTGCAGATATATTAGTTAAAGCAGGTTTAGATCATGTATTTGGTCTTCCAGGGGGGTATACCCAGTTTTTATTAGGCGCATGCCATAAGAAAGAGGGGATAAAGGTGATTACGGCGAGACATGAAGGTTCCGCGGCAGCAATGGCAGATATGTACGGTAGAATCACGGGAAAACCTGGGGTTCTAATGGGGCAAGGGGCATGGATTGGATCTAACGGAGCCTTTGGAATCATGGAAGCGTTCTTTGCTGGCTCCCCAATGGTCGTTATCACAGATATAAGCGATTGGGATGACTTAAGCCAGCAAGGAACTTATCAATGTGGTTCTGGGGACTATGGAAATGTAGACCTTTTAAATATTTTTAAATCTATGACAAAATATTTTACCTATGCGACATCTCCAGAAGAAGTAGTCTATGGTGTACAACTTGCGATAAAACATGCTATTACAGGTCGACCCGGACCAACTTGCGTTTTAACTAAAAAAGGATCGATAGGAGGGGTAATTGATGATGTTGAGAATCTTGATCCTCCAATTTATTCAGTTGATAGATTAATGAATGTGAATCCTCCTAGTATCTCTAAATCAGATGCCAAAAAAGTCGTTGATATACTATTAAATTCGGATAATCCCTTGTTAATCAGTGGGAGAGGTTCCAGGGTATCGGGAGCATATGATGAAATTCTTGAACTAGCAGAATTACTTGGAATGCCCATTGCAACAAGTTATATGGGAAAGAGTGTTATTCCCGAAACTCATGACTTAGCCTTGGGGGTAATGGGGAGTAGAGGACAGCCCCTAGCAAATAAGGTAATTAAACAAGCAGATACCATCTTAGCTGTTGGAACAGCATTAGCTCCAGAAAATACCAATAATTGTAGCAAAGACTTCATTGATACAAGCAGACAAAAGTTGATTCATATAGATGTTGAACCAAAGAATATAGCATGGACTTATCCTGTGGATATAGGTATTACCTCTGATGCAAAAATCGCCCTTAGAAATCTCATTGATATAATTAAGGAAAAAAACCCAAATCTTGATACATCAGCTAGGATTAAAAAATTACGAGAAATGAAGCAAGATCCTGAAAATAAGTTTTTTACCAATAAATATTATGATTCTGATAAAGAACCGATCGAACCTGAGAGAGTTGTCAAGGAGATAAATGAAATTATTAGAGAAGATGATACTATCGTTTTAGATGCGGGTAATAATAGAATTTGGTTTTGCTCACTCTTTAAATCAAAAAGCCCGGGTCAAGTAATTGCTCCAGGAGGTGCCGCTGGCATGGCTTGGGGTCCTAATGCTGCGATCGCTGCTCAGATGTTAAAAAGAGATAAAAAAGTAATAAGTGTTACGGGAGATGGGGGTCTTTTGATGGCTCTTTATACTTTAGAAACTGTAAGAGCTTATGAATTACCAATTCTATACGTTGTTTTTAACAATTCCAGCTTAGGAAATGTTCGAGACTTCTTTTCCAGAAAGGAACGCTCATTAGCTGATTATCCTGAAACCAATTTTGCGAAAGTTGCAGAATCTTTGGGCATTGATGGAATAAGAGTAGAAACTATTGGAGAACTTAGACCCGCCTTAGAAAAAGGATTGAACGCAAATAAACCTACTTTAATTGACGTTGTAGTTAAGCGTGCCTCACATTTAAGGGTTAGAACTTCTTTTTAAGGAAAACTATTAATATATTTTTTTTATTTTAATATTAGTAATAATTTTTATTATAATTTTAAACAAAAAATTTATTAAAATCCAATTAAGAGTATTTATTACACTATTCAATATATCATTTGCAAAAATTAATTCTATCTAATTACAACTACATATTTCATTAATGAGTTAAAATGGCAGATTCAGAGTTAACACAATCAGAAAAACAAAATCCTGAACAGATAAAAAAAAATCTTAAGATCCAAGAAAAAGTAACAGCAACAATTAATAAGATGATAAGAATTCGGATCTTAATTCTTTTATGGGCTTATGGAAAACAAAGTATAAATGACCTCTGTGAAAAGCTGGATAAAAGCTGGCCAACAATAAATAAACATTTAGGTATATTACATGAGGCCGGTGTTCTAGAAGTCGAAGAAGTAAAATCCAGAGGTCCAAAAAATAAAAAACTTTATTCTACAATACCCGACCTTATTAAGTCAACGAGATTAGGATATGAATTTTTAAAACTTCCTCCAAAAGATATAAAGGAAATTTTAGCTCGTGATATAAAATCTGATGTTAAAACTTTGGAGATAATAAAGAAAGTGTTTAACGATTTAACTCCTTATCATGAAGAACTTGAAAGAAATTTGCGAGAGATTAAACCTGAGAGAAAGACTCTCAAGGAATTTTATAAGAAAAAACATATCAACTACTATGTTGAAACATTGGATGATGAGGAATTTTCTGATTTTTATTACGAAAAGTATAATAAATTCTTAGAAGAGTTAGAAGAATTCCGCAATAAAAAAAAATCTAAAAAGGATTCAAGTGATACCGAAAAACCTTATATCGCCCTCCATATAATTTTACCGATTAAGGAAATGCAAGAGGCTCGGTTCAAGGGATTTTGGAATTCTTAAATCATTTATATTTAATGTTCTATCCTACTTTTTAATACTTTAATTTAAATTAAATTCTTTTTTGATTTTATTCATAGTGTTATTTTTAATTCTTTATAGTTTAGTTTGGGATATTTAACTCCATTTAAGTCAATAAATATGTGATCTTCCGTTAATAAAGCGTTTATACCTTCTATATCTGCCTTATTTATGCATTCTATAGATTTCATTAAAATGTCAGTTTTCCTTTTGGAATTCATGGTATTCATGTATTCAATTTTAATTCAAATATATCATCGATTATTACATAAACTATATTTTATTGATCTTGAAAAATCTATTTATAAGTAGGAATATCAAAATAATAATTATTAATTAAAAATTTTGAATTTAAAATTTAATAAGGAGAATAAAAATGGAACAATTAAAGCGGATAATGAGAAGTAAATCTGTTACGAAGTATAAACGACAAATCTATATGATCATAATTTCTGTGATTTTAATGATTATAACTGCACTCATAGGTTCATTAGAACTAATGGGAGATGGAACCGTCTCGTTTACCTTTATAGGAACTATAACATTTTCATTCTTGCTTGGAACTGGTTTTTTTCTATTTTTATATAAATACTTCCATCAAGTCTTTAGTATAAAAAAACATTCTAATAATTTCAAAGCACTAATAATCCTAATTGGAAAAAAGACGTTAGTAATAATTTTCGCGTTAATCATAAGCATGACCTCCCTCTTAGGTGCTTTAATAGCTTATTATGGACTTCGTTTACCTCCATCCTTTGAAATTGATAATAGGTTACAATTGGAAACATATACTGCTGTTCCAGCCAGTGGTTTATCTCCCGGGAATGGCTTAGAAAAACATCATAAATCTAATACCAAATTATATTATTGGGAAAATTCTTTTTACCTGGTTTATCAAAATAGTAAGTGGCATCTAGAAGATAAAAATGGTGAACTTGTAATTGCAAGATCTTCAGATGGTAGTGAAGGAAGCTGGGAAAGAATCGCAAGTGTTAAGGACCCAGGAGATAATGATGTCAGAGATCCATTAATTACAGAAATTAAAGGAACCCTCTTCTTATATTTTTTACCAAACTATAGATTTGATCCTAGCCCTAATGAAACTTATTATTGTACTTCTAATAATGGAGTAGAATGGACCAATTCAGAAGAAATTTTAGTGAATGTTTCTTATCCAAATGGATGGAAATTAGAAGAAGGGTGGGTTTTTGGCAGACAACGTCCACTAACTTTAGATAACAAAACATGGTATACTATGGCAAGTGGAAGGAAAGGAGATAAAAAAATGACAATTTTAATTGAAACTCAAAACGGAATTAGTTGGAAAGAAACTTCTGTGGTATATGATACTTATGGGAGTGGAGAGCCATGTATGGAATTTTTACCAAGTGGAGAGATTATTAGTACCTTAAGAGTAGGAGCAATGAGCAGTTGGATTGGATATGAATTTGGTACACCTCATGCTGGTACAATTATAGCTACATCCTATAATAATTTACAAAATTGGAGCTATGCGGCAGATTTCCAAACACGTATGGATGGTGCTACTATTTTCGCTTTAGAGAACCGATCAAGGATCTTTGTAGCGGGCCGAAATCACTTGGGACCAAGAATAGATTTAGGAAACCATATTGCTAGGAAAAGAACATCTCTTTATGAGTTGAAATCAGATCAGCTTATACACCTTTTTGACTTGCCAAGCAATGGTGATACTGCCTATACAGGAGTAGTAATTCGTGGAGATGATATTTATGTCAGTTATTATACTAATCCTATAAACAAAGATTTACCGTGGATAATCGGATTATGCTTCTTATCTGAATCAGAAATTAGAATGGCTAAATTTAGTGCTTCTGGGTTAATTGAATATGCAAATGAGGTGAGTGTATTGCATGAATGAGAAAACAACCATTGAACCAAAATTTAATAGAAAAAGATTTATAATCAATTTAATCATAATGATACTCTTTGGTGTCTTAGTACTTTTGCCTTTGATATTATACGGGTATCATTTTTTAATCTAACTTGAGGAGATCATAAAAATGGACAAGATTAAATTTTGGAATTATTTCAAAAAAGTATATTGGGTTATAATGTTTTTCCTCTCAATATATTTTATCGGCTTATTGGTTTTCACACTTTTCGTATAAAATAATAATTTAAAAATATTTACCCCTTTCTTTTTTTAATAGGACTATGTTTCCCATAAAATGAAATTCCATATTCTAATTTAAGATAAGGATCCGAATAGATCATTTTCTTCTTTCTTCTTTTTCATATATTCTTTTTTATATGGAATTTTTCTAAACTCTCTAAGATGTTCCCATAAGCGTCTATCAAAGGTTTCTATTTCGAGATTTTTATTTTTCATTTTTTCTCACTTCAGCTTTTTTTTCTATAATATCCCTTTTTTTTGTTCTAATATATTCTTATTAGAGTCCGATTTTTGATGAGATATTTTTATTAAAATGATAAAACTAGAGCTGATTTAGTATATACTTTCTAAATAAAAATTAAGAGAAGAGTGAGGAGTTAGAACTAACAAAATATTCTTGATTTATACTGGTGGTTTGAGCCCATCTGGGAGGGGAGACTTATATTTTTTTTCTTTATGTTGCTCTTCAAATTCCTTTTTAGCTTTTTTTACCAATTCAGGATTATCCATAAATTCTAATACAGATAATGCTAAAATTTTAGCTGCTGCTAGCATTCCTTTATGACCTATGCTACTTCCAGAAGTGACAGTATTTTGCCAAGAATGACCGGGAGAGCCCATTATCTGGCAAGCAGTTTGGAATTCAGCTAAAGGAACCACCCAAGATACATCTGCAACATCAGTTGATCCGGGTAAAGATTGCCCTTCCCCAAGAGGAGGGATAATATTCTTGTTTAAAGGTTGGGATAATATAGCTTTTGCCATCTCCATATATTCAGGCGGGATTAAGCGATAATATCCTTCAAAAGAATCGGGTGGAAGAGTTTCTCTAAGTTCTCTCGCAAATTTTTTATCGGTTTTATCAAATTTTGGAGCACCTACTTCTTTAAGCTTTGACTCTACCACTTCTTGAACAACTTTATTATAATCTGCGTTATATGTGCCACTAATAAAATCAATTTCAAACTCCGTTCCAGACATTAATGCCGCTCCTTTCGCGATCTTTTTAAGTCTCTCGTATATACTCTCTACTTGATGCCTTTTTGGAGCTCTCACAAAATACCAAACTTCTGCTTCATCTGGAACTACATTAGGTGCTCCTCCTCCATTTGTTATTACATAATGCAATCTCGCTTCTTGAATTATATGTTCTCTCATATAGTTAGCTCCAATATTCATAAGTTCTACGGCATCTAATGCACTCCTTCCATTTTGAGGGTCTCCCGCAGCATGGGCAGTTTTTCCATAAAAGCGAAATTTAACAGAATTCATAGCTAATGCTGACATTATATTTAACATATTTAAAAATCCGGGATGCCATGTTAAGGCGATATCTACATCATCAAAATAGCCTTCTCTTACAATATATCCCTTAGCATTAAAAGTTTCCTCAGCAGGACAACCATAATATCTAATAGTTCCCTTTGTATTTCCTTTTTCAATCTCTTGTTTTACAGACACAGCAGCAGCTAGAGATCCTACTCCCAGAAGATTATGACCGCATCCATGTCCAGGAGCACCTTTCTCTTTCGGTTCCTTTATTGGTTTTACCTTTTGTGAAAGTCCAGGTAATGCATCGTATTCACCTAGGATTCCAATGATTGGCTGTCCATCCCCATAAGAAGCAATAAAAGCAGTCGGCATATCTGCGATCTCAGTTTGAACATCAAAACTATTTTTCTCAAGAAAATCAATAATCAGTTTTGAAGATTCCTTCTCTTGAAAAGCTATCTCAGCAAGATCCCATATTTTATCGCTTAAGTTAATTAAACCCTGTTCATGTGTTTCTATCCACTTAATAGCATCATTTTTCATTTTTCACACCATATGTTTTTATTTTTGATTTTTTTAAAAATTAAATTTAGACTTTTTGTTTGAACTTTTTATTGGAAAATATTAGTACTATTTATTATAATTTTAAATCGAATCTAAATAAGTAATGTTTTTCACGTTATGAATCCTTTATGAAATCTTTTATTGATAAGTATGCATTTACAATCACATATTAAGAGTATTTAATTATCGAAAACTTTCAAAATATTATGAATTCAAATAAGCATAAGGTAAAATTTAGAGAAATAGAGGAAGCCTATAACAGAATTAAAGATGTTGTGAATAAAACACCAGTAATGACTTCAAGGACTTTAAACAAACGGATCAATGCAGAAATTTTTCTTAAATGTGAAAATCTGCAACGAATGGGAGCCTTTAAATTTAGAGGAGCTTTTAATGCATTATCACAACTCTCAAAGGCTGAAAGGAAAAAAGGAGTGATAACACATTCAAGTGGGAATCACGCTCAAGCTGTCGCCTTGGCAGCAAAAATATTGAGAATAAAAGCAACAATAGTAATGCCTGAAACGGCTCCAAAAGTTAAAGTTAACGCTACAAGAGATACATATAATGCGGAAGTCATTTTTTGTAAACCTAACATTGAAGCACGTCAAAAAACCACTGATGAACTTATAGAAAAATATGATTATACATTAATTCATCCGTATGATAATGATAATGTTATTGCTGGAGCAGGTACGGCAGCATATGAGTTATTACACGAGATTAAAAATCTTGATATCGTATTGGCTCCGGTAGGAGGCGGAGGATTATTGAGCGGAACATCAATCGCCACGAAAGGTTTTAACTCAAATATAAAGGTTTTTGGGATAGAACCTAAAAATGTCGATGATGCGTATAGATCATTGAAATCGGGAAAAATTGAAACGAATGAAACTATAAATTCAATCGCAGATGGTTTATTAACCAATCTTAGTAAGAGAACGTTTTATTATATCCAAACCAATGTGGATAAAATTATAAGGGTTTCAGAAAAAGATATATTGAAAGCAATGAAATTCTTATTTCAAAGAATGAAATTAGTAGTTGAACCTTCTGGTGCTGTTCCTCTTGCCTCGATTTTATCAAATAGATTTGATGTTAAAAATAAACGTATTGGTTTGATATTAAGTGGGGGAAATCTCGACCTTTCTCATCTTTTTGAGATTTATGAAAAAAAGCTTATTATCTAATCTTAGTTTTGTAAGATCTCCCGATTAATAAAACTCATCTCTTCTTCTTCTCTTACTCTCTTCTTTTATGTATTCAAAATAAGCATCGGATCGAAGTTTTTCTGTCAGTGGTAATTTTTTCTGAAAATAGAGTTGATTAATAGACTGAACTAGAAAAAATGTTAAAATGAAAAAACAGATAACGCAAAGATATTCCAACCAGAGTCTTCCTATCTCAAATTGATAAACGAGTTCCCAAGTAGAAACTTTTACTGAAAGTATCATTCTAAATTCAGATGTAAATTCTTTAAGTTCTTCTCCATTGCTAACTAAAAAAGTAATATACCCAAACGCAGTAAGATTATCATCTCTATTTAACTTCGCATTAAATTCTGATTCAAATTGTTCTTTTGGATCGTCAAATTTAATATTTTTCAAATGTAAAATCTCATCATTTTTTAATATTTGATAATTAATAGATGAAATCCCATTCACCTCAGTTGGTTGATTTGAGGAAGAGTTGATTCTAAAAACTCCCTCATAATCATCCGTATATTTGTCAAATCTTAAATCTATGAGATATTGAACATCGATTGTAACATTTTCAGCATCAACTCTATCATAATCAGTTAATTCATAATGCCCAACATCCAAAATAGTACCTAGATTAAAAACTATATAAATAGAAAAAGCTGACAAGATAAATAAAATGAAAATAGCGGTGAACTTTATATAGGATTTTCTTTTAATTTTCATAATAGAAGGACTCTTAATCTGTTTTACTATATAATTAAGATTTTTTTAAACTTTTAAATTTAATTAATTCAATTCTGCTATTTCTCTTACTAATGACTTCTATGCATATTTAAGATATAATCCAGAGCGTTTACACAGAGTTATTATAATTTGAAAAATGAAGAATTGAATTTTTTGAATAAATTTAGATCTAATGAGTAAAAAATACCTTTAGCTCTAACATTATCCAAAATTTTTGGTTTTACCTTTATTTCATGAGACAGGATTAAATAATACATTCTTTGAAGAATGCTATCAAATCATAAATAATAAAGATTAAGTATGAGAAGTTAAAAAAAAAAAAATTTTAAAAAAAAGATTTTTTGCCCCCCTCCTCCTATTCTCCAATTTCTTGGAGCTTATGGGACAAAAAACCCTATTATTAGAACATTTTGTTTTTTGGGGTCTCTTTTAGAGACTTTATATGAACCCATTTTTCCGAGTGTTGAAGAAATCATGTTACTTTTGTAACCATGTGTTTGAGTTTATATTTCCTTATGAGTTCATATATAATTTAATAAAAGAGGGAGTGGCTCTTTTAAACATTACGAATCTAGAGTAGATCTCTTTATAAAACCTCCATACTCTCATTTTTCATTTTAACTATTTGTTTTTTTGCCCGAAAAATTCAATCTGTTGATCACCATCAAAAATTAAATTCCATTTAATCTCAGCTTAGACAGAGTTCTTAAAAAAGAACTCAACTTGTAAGATCAAAAACTCACAAAAATGAATATATTTAGAATTGGGCTTGATTTATAGATGTTAAAATAGTAATTTAATAAACTTAATTATTTGATTCTAGAAAGATTTAGAAGATAAACAGAGAAATTATCTTTTTTTTACTACTTTTTATAGTTATATCTGTATTAAAAATCATGCAAAGTCAAATTGACTGTGAAGAAAAAGAGGAATTCTTTAAATGTGACTTGTGCCGTACTCACCTTAATATGAATGCAGCGATCTATATCTTGGATGAGAGGACAATGTATTTATGTCATTTGTGTCATAAAAATTACCCAATAGAGTAGATCATCATTAGAAAAGGATTAGATATAAATTTCACCATAACATATGAGAATACATATTAGAGATTAATAGCTCTTTGAATTTCTAATTTCTCCTTATTTTACTCATTTAAAATTATAAAATTCTTAAATTTTTCTTTCTTTCAAAATGGAAGATCATTATTAGAACGAGAACTTAAATACTATTTCTGATATTACTTATTAAAGGCAACCTTTAAAGACAAGGTTTTTTTAAGTAAATGAAAGAAGAAAAAGAATTACATTGCCCTAAGTGCAATTCTAGAGAGATTTACGACTATGGAGAGCGTTTTGAATGTATGATATGCTTAGAAGAGTTTGAAAAAGAAGATTTTTATAACTTACCTGACGATGAAATTCTTTCTATAAAAGAAAAACTCAAAATTGCAAAAATATTTAGAGAAATGGCAGGAGATTCAGATAAAGAGGATAAATTATAATTTATTTTATTGATGTTTTATTTAGGAAATATTACAAAAACGCTAATGTCTTATTCTAATAAAAATATCTGATTGAAAATAGAATTCTGATAAACTCTAACACAAAGCTTAAATTTAAAATGGGAATAATAAAGGTATACACTCATATATAGATTAAATTAAATTTTTAATGTGTGATTAAAATTAAAGACAAAATAGAAATATTAAAGAGCATAATCAGAAAACTTATGCGTCAGTTTAATGTTCCTGGCTTATCAATAGGAATAATGATAGAAGGAAATATAATCTTCGAAAAAGGGTTTGGGGCTCGTAATTTAGAGAAGAATCTGCCCATGACGAAAGATACATTAATTCCAATTGCTAGTCTTTCGAAAAGTTTCACTGCTCTTTTAACATTAAAGATAGTAGAAAATGGACTTTTAGATTTGGAAGATCCAGTTAGAAAATATCTTGAAATAGAACCTTTTGAAAGTCATAATGATATAAAATTAAAACATCTATTATCACACAGTAGTGGAATTCCTTCTGTTGATGGTCAATGGCCTCCCATAGCAATTTCTTTTGGGGAATATGAGAGAATATGTCCGGTAACTTCAATTGATGACTTTTTAGGCCACATATCAGATACGGAGAATGAGATTTTCTTTAAACCAGGAGAAAAATTTTTCTACAATAACGATATGTTCACAATTGTTGGAATTATTATTGAAAAAGTAATGGGCAAGCCATTTTCATCTGTTATGAGGGAAGAGATCTTTAATCCATTAGAAATGAATCGAACTACACTTTTAAAAGAGGAGTTGGACACTGACTCACAAAAAAATCACATTAAAGGATATATACACAAAGAAGAAAATGATAAAGATATCTTTGAAAGCCCTCCACTACCTTTTACCAAACAGCTTCAAGCACCTGGGGGTATTTATACTTCTATGCATGAAATGATGAATTATATAGAATGTTTATTAAATTATGGAAGCTTTAAAGGAAAACAACTAGTCATCCCTGAAACCTTGAAAATACTTTGGAGACCAAGAATTCAATCTCCATATGGATTTGGAAAGGATCCTAAATACTGTTTAGGATGGGTAAAAGATGATGATTATTTCTCTGAAACACTCTATTCCCACGGAGGGGGATTAGGAGTAAGCACTTCCTTCTTAGGGGTTATTCCAGATTCTAAATTGGGTATTTCAGTTGCAGAAAATTGTGGAATAGGTATCTGCAAGATTATAGGATTGAGTGCTTTAGCTTTATTGTTGGATAAAGATCCATATCTGGCTGTAGAAGAACTTAAGATGTTAGAAATTTATAATGAAATCAGAGGGATTTACAAATCCTCTTTAGATCTATATGAACTTAAGGTGTACCTTAAAGGTCAATCAATTTACATCGATGTTGAAACTGATGATGGACAGTTCACCTATCCTTTAATTATTGAGAACTATAAAGAACCTACTTTTACGATATTTTCTACTATTCCAAAATCCTTACAAAAAGTAAAGTTTCATTGGAATTCTAATAAAGATGGTATCAAATTTGCCACTTATGATCGCTATCTTTATCATAAAAAATGAATCTCGCAACTCTGTTTTTCCATTTTTTTAAATAAATCGACTTTAACTAAATGGATACAAAGATAAAGAATTAAATAGTATTCTATCTAATTTTTTGAATATATAAAACATAAAAGATCAAAATATGTAAAGAGAAAATGATAATTACCGATGTAAAAACACATCTTTTGGAACTTGATTTTAAAATTAAAATCGGAAGTATGCCCAGATTTCAAGCAAGTGGACTTTATACACAACTAATCACTGACGAGGGAATTGATGGATGGGCTTTATCTCATTGGAACCTAAGTAATCACGCTCAAAAAAGATTTATTGAAGAAGCACTAAAACGCTTAGTCGTGAAAAAAGATCCCTTTATGGTAGAAGAAATATTTCACGAGATCTATCAAAATTCTAATAGAATTATGTTTGGGATCCCACAAGCAACTTCTGCAATTGAAATTGCCTGTTGGGATATTATTGGAAAAGCTACAAATCAACCGATATATAAGTTGCTGGGCGGGAGAAAAAGAAAAGTAAAATGCTATGCTTCTATGCCAAGAGGATACAAGGCAAAAGCTGCTGCTGGAGTAGTCGAAGCTGCTGTAGACTTGGGTGGATTTAAAGGGGTAAAATTAAGAATTGGAAATGGTCCAAGGAAGGATGAAAAACTCTTAAAAACAGTCAGAGATACATTCCCAGACATTGATATTATGGTGGATGCAAATTCTGCTTACCATTCCGTGTATGATGCCTTGGAAATTGCAAAGATTTGCGAAAAATATGGTGTCAACTGGTTAGAAGAACCTATTCCAACCGATAATTTAAAAGGATTGGCTAAAATAAGAGAAAATTCTCCTATTCCCATAGCAGGAGGAGAAAATGATATGGGGATTTATCGATTTGAGGATATTTTAACAGCAAATTCTTTTGATATTATTCAACCTGATGTTACAAGAAGTGGGGGATTTTTACAACTAAAAAAAATTGATGCCATGGCAGAAGTAAGAGGTATTCGTTGTATCCCGCACATTTTTGGATTCGGACACATCTTAGCTTCTAACCTTCATTTTATAATGGCCAGCAGATGCGAGTGGTGTGAATTCCCATTTATTCCCGATCAATACCAATTACTTGAGGATCCAATTAGAGTAGAGAAAGGATATACAAAAGCCTTAGAAAAACCCGGTTTAGGAGTCGAAATAAATCAAAAAATGTTTAAAGAAAACGTAATTTCTTAAATTTTTAATTTTTTATATATTTACGAATATAGCGACAATAAAGAGTGAAGCTTTAAATGAGACCTATTACTGAAGAAAAATTGGAGGATTTGGTAAACTTCATTAACGAGAATAATATGGATAGTCTTATGATAATGGATTTGGAGGCTTCCCGAAACGTAAATCTCCATTACTTATCAGGACATCCAAGTGATGCAACAATTTTAATTACATCTGATGGAGAGTCGATACTTATCCCTTGGGACATAAATTTAGCAGAGAAACATTCAGAAGTAGACGAAATTGTGGATCCAAGCAATTTTCAATATAATACATCCCTTGTACTCAAGAATTTAATTGAAAAAAGATGGAAGAAAACTTCTTTTAAGATTGGAGTACATGAAAATATTCCTTATGGAATTATCCTTAAATTAGAATCATTAATTTCAAGTATAGATTTCTTTAATGAACCTAAAAAAATTACTCAAAAATTGCGGAAATTAAGGTCAACTAAGAGTAATAATGAATTAAATCAATTAAAAAAATCTGCTGATATAGCAAATAAAACAATTAAACATATTCGTGAATTCACTGAAAGTGCTGATCAAGGAACAGAAAATGATCTCTCATTCTTAGTAAGAAAAAAGATAAGTGAATATGGAGCTGAGGATATCGCATTTGACACATTAGTTGCAAATTCTGAACGTTCACATGAAATCCATTGCCATCCACCTTCAACAAATCAGCTATTTGCAAAAAAGGGCTTTGCTCTTATAGATTTTGGAGCAAAATACAACGGATATCATTCTGATATTACAGTTCCAATCAGTTTTGGAGAACTAACAGATGAACAAGAAAAAATGTATCAAACCACATTAAGAGCCTATGAAATGGCAATAGATATGATAGAAATTGATGTTCCTTTATGGATGATTCACGAAAAAGCCATAGAGATTATTGAAGAGGAAGGATTTACTATGCCCCATAGTTTAGGACATGGATTAGGTTTGAGCGAACACGATGCCCCAATTATAAGTAGAAAACCAACTGACGATTATAACCTAAAATACTGGGTTGAAGAGAGAGTTCAAGATGGAATGGTTTTCACTATTGAACCCGGAATTTATAAAAAAGGAATTGGTGGAATAAGGATCGAAAATGATGTTATGATAAAAAATGGAAAAGTAGAAGTAATCACAGATTCTGAAATGATTTTAATTGATTAAATTAACAACTAGAAAAAAGGATATATTTTTGTATTAATATTTATTTGAGTTTAAACTTGATTCAATAGAAGTTGGAAATTTTTAGGTATCGATTTAAATCACATTAACTCCTCCGAAAAAATAAATTATTTACTAGCTTTTGAAAGATATTAGTTAAAAAATTGTAATATGATTCAATATGAATGAAATAAGTAAAAAAGATACTAATTCTATGATGATTGAAGGTAAAAGTTTTGAATATCTTCCTTATGATCCAAAAATGAATCCATCTGATCCCGATTCATTAAATATTAAGAGAACGATAGTAATTTCATTTGCCTTCTTAACTGTCTTAATGGCTTGGTCATTTTTCAATTTTAAGGTACCATTACTCTTAGACAATGTAATAGGAAATAATCCATTTAAAGATTTAATTAAAGGGGCTATAATGGCAATGGACAATTTTATTGCCATTCTCTTACAACCTGTTTTTGGTGATCTAAGTGATCGTACGAAGTCTAGATTTGGAAGAAGAATGCCTTTTATCATTATAGGAACATTATCCTCAGCCATTTTCTTTGTCATGATTCCATGGATCCGAATTTTGGCGGGACTGATTTTAATTATCTTTCTTTTTGATTTAGCAATGTCTCTATATCGTTCCGCAGCAATAGCCATATTACCAGACTATACCTCTGATAGAAAATATTCTCAAGCAAGCGCGATTCAACAATTTACTGCGAATATGGGAGGATTAATAGGATTTCTCTTACCTCTTATTATTTCCTTTATCCCCAATCTTTCTCAACAACTATTTGATGCGCTTGGTTTTATTATAATTTCAATTTTAATGGTTGTACTTTTAATAATCCAGAAATTAATAATAAAGGAGACTCCTAGCGGAGATAAAATATTTGCGGTATCTAATAACAAATTAGAGCTGGAAACATCGACATTTAAGGTAAGAGAAATCAAAGGATCTGAAACACATGTTAAAAACCCAATGTTAAGAGCATATAAAGATGCAGGTAAGATCGTACATCAAAATAAAGATTTTAAATTCTTCCTTTTCTCGGTCATCTTAATGTATCTTGCATTCGCAAGTGTTGAGGCTTTCTTCTCAAGTTTTGCTATTCAGTTTATTGGCATAACCGAGGGAGAAGCTTCAATACTTTTCATTGCCTATAGCGGTCCGATGATCTTAGCTGCATATCCCGTTGGATACTTAGGGCAAAAAATTGGAAGAAAAAAAGCTGTGAAGGTGTTTCTTGGATGGATGATAGGATCAATTTTTATTATGAGTGTAATTGTTGTTCCACTAATTTATCAAAATCATTATCCATTACTCGTCATCCTTATGTTAGCACTCATTTCAATTCCTTGGATGGGGTTTATTACTAATAGCTTTAGCATTCTTTGGGCTTTAGCACCAGAAGGAGAAACTGGGACATACACTGGTATATATTATACTTTTAATCAGAGTGCATATTCACTTGCACCCATTCTATTTGGTGGGTTATTAACATTGTTTACAATGTTCGGAACTTATCGCTATATTATAATGTTTCCGTTTATTCTAATCTGTGTTATTTTCGCCCTCTATATGTTCTTTAAAATTAAAGGCGGAGATGTAGCTGCTAAAAAAGAACTAATAAGACAACAAGTTGAAAAATTGGTTGAATATTGTGAATTCAGGTCTGAAAAAGCCAGAAAAGCGAATGAAATGGGTAAGTGTGAAGAATCTATCAAAATCTTAGAAAATGCGATTTTGGAAGTGGAGTCAGCAAGAAATAAAATTTTAGATTTTGCTCCGGTATTAACAGAAGATTTAACAAAACAAATCGAAATGATGGAAAAACAATTAAAAAGAATAAAAGAAAATCAATAATTCAATAATTGCAAATCTAATTAATATTTATTTTTCTCTTTTTATCTACTTTTTCGCAATATTTATAGTGAGTTTTAGATAATTTCAATTAAAATTAGAATGATAATTAAACGTAAAACTTATCTATGAAAGTAATAGACTTAAACCAAGATTGGATCTTAAGCAATAAAAAGAAAGGAATTTCCCTGATTACAAGTGTACCTTCAACTGTCTTTGAAACATTAATTGAACAAAATGAAATTGGAGATCCTTTTTATGGGTTAAATGAACAAAAAGTTCGGTGGGTCTATGAATCTAATTGGATGTATGAAAAAGAATTCCATATAGATCACCAATTCTTGAAAAATTCAGATATTCTTCTCAGATTTAACGGATTAGACACTTTTGCTGAAATATATGTAAATGGAATATTTTTGGGTAGAACAAAAAATATGTTCAAGAAGTATGATTTTAATGGAAAAAAAGTTTTGAAAAATGGAAAAAATTTGATTAAAATCTTATTTAGGAGTCCCACCAAATATGCTAAGGAACAAATTAAGATTCATAAAGATGAATTAACTACAGGGGAATCCTCTGTGGCATTACCCGGCGCTCCCTATATAAGAAAGGCTCAGTACCAATTCGGATGGGATTGGGGTCCTAAATTACCAGATATTGGAATATGGAAACCTGTAGAACTTATTGGTTATAATGAAATGAGAATTGAATCAATCCATATTAAAATTCATTTCGATCTGGGTCTGAATACAGAAAATTTGAATAAAAACCAAATTTTTAAAAAAATCCAACAATCTGGAGTTAAATTGATTATTCTTATAGAGATAGGTTCCGATAAAATGAATTTCGATCCTTCTAAATACAAATTAAGAATTTATTTAAAGGATAAAATGGGGAAAGAAATTCTTAGTGAAATTGTGGGGATATCAAAAAGAGATCCAAAACTTAAGGTGAACTTAAAAAATGCTCATCTATGGTGGACTCATGATCTTGGAGATCCGTATCTATACACTCTAAAAGTTATTTTATTAGTTGGGAAGGAAGTTATTGATAGAAAAGAACAAAAAATAGGATTGAGAGATGTTCAATTAATTCGAAACAAAGATAAATGGGGTGAGTCTTTTTACTTTCAATTGAATGGGATACCTCTATTTGCTAAAGGAGCAAATTGGATTCCAATTGATAGTTTTATTCCAAGGGGAAAGAAATTAGGATTATATGAGCGAAATATTAAAGATGCGAAAGCTTCGAATATGAATATGATTAGGGTTTGGGGAGGAGGCATATACGAGGATGATGTTTTTTATGATTTATGTGATAAAATGGGGCTTTTAGTGTGGCAAGACTTTCCTTTTGCTTGCGCCATTTACCCATATCATCGAAAATTTATAGAAAATGTAAAACTAGAGGCAATACACAATATCAAAAGATTGAGAAATCATCCCTCTTTAGCACTTTGGTGCGGGAATAATGAAATTGAGTATCTATGGCGGATCTTATTAATAAATTCAGATATAAAAGATAGCGAGAAAAAATATCAAAAAGGATATGTTAAATTATTCGAGAACATTCTCCCTAGGTTAGTTGAAAAATATGATCCTAAGAGACCTTATTGGCCAAGTTCACCTTCAAATGGATTTTGTAATGAGAATTTAGGAAAAATTAATTCAAATTCTCCGAAAAAAGGAGATAGTCACTATTGGGGGGTTTGGCATGGAGGTAAATCTTTTTCCTCCTATCGACGTTTTAATTCCCGATTTATGTCTGAATTTGGATTCGAATCATTTCCCTCAATTAGAACAATCAGATCTTTCTGTCCATCAGAGGATTTTGAAGTCAACTCCGAAATCATGGAAAATCATCAAAAAAATCCTGATGGAAATGATAAAATCCTTAAATATATGAAAAAGCGTTTTAACATACCTGAATCTTTCCGAAAAAAGATCATCTTATCACAAATAACCCAAGCAGAAGCAATTGAATACGGAGTTAAACATTGGAGGAGTAAACGAAAAGATTTCCATTGTATGGGGTCATTTTATTGGCAACTTAACGATTGTTGGCCAGTAGTAAGTTGGTCTTCAATTGATTATTTTGGACGGTGGAAAGCGCTCCACTACATTGCTAAAAGATTTTATAAAAACATTATAGGATGTGTATTTGAAAAAAGAGGAACTATTAAACTATATATTATTAATGACACTTTAGATTCTGCTGAATTGTTGTTTAAATATGATATAGTTAACACAAAGGGGGAACCAATAATTCAGAAAACTCTTGATACAAAAGTCTCACCTACATCCTCAAAATTAGTAGAAAAAGAAACTATAGAAGCCTTAAATATACAAAAGAAAAATACAATCCTTCTCTATAAAGTTATTCACAAAAATAAGAAAAGTGTAATTGATTTTGGTTATCATTTGTTTGAAAATCCTAAAGAGTATGATCTATATGACCCAAAATTAGATATCTCTGTAAAATCGTTTAAGCAGGATATTAAAACCCTACAATTAAAGTTTATAATAAGATCTAAAAGGGTTTCTCTATTCACTTTTATATATTCGGATTTTGTAGATTTCATTGCTTCAGATAATTACTTTTCTATGGAATCAAATGAGGTCAAATTTATTTTAATAACTATCGAAAAGAATCAGAGAAAATGGGGTTCGATTGAGAAGGTTCAAAGTTCATTTCATGTTAGGTCTTTGTACGACCTAACCTTGAAATAATATTATATTAAACGAAACTATTAACTAAGTAAAGGTAATATTGGTTGAATTTTGAGTCTTTTAATCTAATTTTTATAAATTTAGCAGTACTTGCTAAAAATTAATAAAAAGAATTTGAAAATATTTAGAAATAATTGACTTTTCCTTTAGTGAAACCATGAACACGCCAATTAAACTCAAACTACTTATGAATAAAATCGCGATAAAAGCATATAAAACTGCAGCCATGTTTTTCACTCTATTTATTGTAAGAAAATTAAATTTTAAGAGAATTCTAATACAATTAAAACTTACGATTTAAAATTATTTCTTCAAAGAGATGTAATTTATACTTGATAAATCCATACACGAATCTTGATTCTGATTAAGTACGAAATCTCAAACACAAAAAATTTAGAATTTATTTAATTGGAATTTTGAATTTAGTTAGTTCTTCCTTCAGGTCGACCCCTTCTCCATAATGAATAACATGAAATCCTAATGCTTCAGCAACATCAATATAACTCCTTGTATCGTCAATAAACAAACATTTTTCAGCAACCAACTCATATCTTTCAAGTAGTATCTCAAAAATTTCCCTCTGAGGTTTGATAACTTTTTCTCGATAAGAGATTACCATTCCATCAAATATCGTAAAAAATTCATATTTATTGACAACGTAATGAAATGCTTCTTTAATAAAATTAGAAAGAGCATAAATCCGATATCCTTTATCTTTCAGTAAATACAATAGTTCTACATTTTTTTCTATCGGAGTGAGCATATCCATCCAATTTTCAAAAAATGAATCTAAAAGGTTTTTATCTTCGGGATATTTATTTTTAAGGTGATCTTCCACTTCAGATACAGACAATAAACCTTGATCCGATAATAACCATTTTTGTGATCCCGTTACCCTTTTTACAAATCGCTCAATCTTTTCACGATCATCGGTGTAATTTCTAAGAAATTCCTTCGGTTTAAACTTCAAAAGTACATTTCCCAAATCAAATACGATATTTCCAATCATTTTCTTTTCAATTAGGCTAATATTTAGAGAGATGGATCCTCATTAAATAGTATGATTCATTTATCTAAAAACCATTATAATTAAAATCTGCAAAATATTATCATGCTCTGAATTTATCCATATCTATTACATTTTTTTCTATTCGACTTTTTTCGGCAGCAAATCCCATCAAATGACTTTCTAACGAGGATCTTGCTGATGTTAAAGAGTTTTCATTAGTTTTTCCATTTGCAACGCTTCTGACAAAGGATTCCATGAGTCCCGCATCACCATCACTATGAGCTTGAAAACTTATATCACTCTCCCATAAAATCGTTTCATTAACATATCGATGGTCATAATATATTAACTTTTCTCCTCCATATGTAAATTTTCCAAGTAATGATCCTTTGGAACCTGAGATCCGGATCCACCGACCATCAAGAAATGAATGTCCATGCATTGTCATTGTTGCTGTAGTTCCATTATTAAATTGGATATTTACCGTTTGATTATCTGGAACATTATTATCAGATTGATACACACAACGTCCATAAGGACCTTTTTTTAGTGCATCCATCTTGCCCTTGACAGATAAATCTTCTGTAATCACCGTTGCTGGCCAATATTTCCAGTTGAGGATATTCTTAAGTGGAGAAACAATATAACTTAATAATTTCATAAATTTACGATGATTTAAAAGTAGATTGCCCAGAAATTTTAACCTCTTTTTTTTAGATCGCTGAGTAACCCGAATTATAGGTTTAGCCTCAACATATAAGCGGGGTGCATACCAAGGACAATCTTCTGCTATCGGACACCCATCAGTACATCTTTCGGGAACTCCCTCTGGTTTATTAATTTCATTGTAATATTTTAATGTTCCAAAAGACTGAATATATTTTGAAATCGATTCAACTAACCAATATAATATATCTAAATCATGGCAAGATTTAGCAATGATTACAGGGCTAGATTCTTCTTTCTTTCGCCAATGACCTCTAACATAAGCATGAGGAAAATGCCAATAAGAAACATTTTCTGAATGCTGGATGTTTATAATTTGTCCAATTAAGCCATCCTTAATAGCTTTTTTAATTTTCGAAAATATCGTAGTATATCTAAGTACATGACAGATTCTAAGCTGTTGATTTGTCTCCTCAGAAGTTTTTACGAGTAATACGCACTCTTCTTTTGTTATAGCCATTGGTTTTTCTAAAAGAACATCATATCCCAATTTAAGTGCTTTTAGTGTAGGTTGAGTATGCATCTGATCTTGAGTACAGACTAAACAAACATCAGCTATTTTTCCAATTTTTTCACTTAGAAGATCTTTCCACGTTTCAAACTGATAATCATCAGAAATATTCCAATCCCTTGAGAATCCTAATCTTCTCTTTTTCACGGGCTCCGCGACCGCGACAAAATTTATTTTATCTCTATTTTTTAAACCCCAATCTCCATATGCATGCCAACCCCTTGCTCCGGCTCCGATTAATATAGCAGAAATAGGTTTAATGGTTTTGTTTTGATTCATAATCAGATATTACCTTACTGAAAGTATAATAAAATGTAAATCTTATCACAAAAGAATTGTTTTAATAGATTTATTTGATTTTTTTCTTTCTCTTAAACCAAAATATCTTTGACACATTTGTCTTAACTTTCAAACGCTTCTCCTATAGGAAAGGAATTACTATAATGTAATTTCTAAACCTATAATAGGTGCATATACTAAAAACAAATGTTAAAAACATAACTTACTATTTAAAAATTAGATCAAATTTTTTGGGGTTTCTAAGGTATCCTTATCAGTAATTATTTTATAATCGGGATGATTTCTTATGTAGGTCACTGGGTAATCATAATTCGGCTCTCCTAATAACGCAATCCGTAAAACCGTATTTGCCCAATCATATGGTGTTCCATTACGGCAATATAATCTAATCATATTTGATTCAAGAATTTGCTTCATTCCAAGCGTAAATGCCTCTTTTGGAAAAGTTTCTAAGTTTCCTCCTACTTCTGCCCGTATCGCATTGATAGTTATAGTAAAATTATTTAATGTTACTTTTCTGGGGATAGAGTCTTTCACTTCTTTTTCAGGTTCATTAAAAGCCACATGACCGTGAATTCCAATACCGCCAAAGCAAGCATCAATTCCTCCAACTTCTTTAATTTTATCAGCTAATTTAAAAACATTTTCTTGATCTGGAAAAATAATCTGATTTTCATTTAAATGTATTTTATTTTTTCTTAACAAATTGAAGAATCTCTCCTCTGCAATTCTTCTAAAGCTTAATGGGTGAGTTTTATTCAGAGCTTTTCCATCAAAATCGCAATATTCATCCATAAAGAAAAACCAGCAATTATTAAGAGAAATATTTCTTCTGTTAATGATTTCTGCGAGTACTGGATATTGTCCAGTAGGACCTACTGGCAGAATTAAGGTCGTACTTTTATTTATTTCATTATTTTTAATAATTACATTTGCTATATCATTAGCAAATTTCTGATATAATGCTCCTAAATCATCGCATACTACTAGGTGATTTTTAGAAAGTTCAATAATCTCATTTTGAGACATTTTAAGTAATTTTCTAACTTCCGATAATCTATCAACCATAATAATTAGATCCCTAAAAGATTTATAATATTTTTTGCAAAAAATAACTTTTGAGTATCCTTACTAATTTTGTATTTATCTAATCGTTCCTTATCTTGTTTTAATATATCGGGTATTTTCTTGTAATGTACATCAGTTCCAAATAATATTTTTTTAAACGCTTTTGGCCACCAAAGGTACTTATCCAACCCTTCTTGATCCATTCTTACTCTCCATCCATTGAGTTCTCCAGTGAGATCAGCATAAATGTTATTTTTCATTCGTAATAATTCAGCAGCATCTTTATTCCAATGGATCCCTAAATGAGCTACGATTATCTTAAGATTAGGAAAGGAATTAGCAACAGTCTCTAATCTCATTGGATGCATGAACCATGATGATATATGGTGTTTGGGTTTTCGAAAAAAAGTTACTATTCCTGTATGGAAAAGAATCGGGAGAGTAAGGCTTTCGGCAGTCTCCCATAAGGGAAAATATGAAGGATTATCGTAAGGTTTAAGGGGGATACTCACCTTCAACATTCTAAATCCCTTCTTATAAGCTTTTTCAATATCTTCCTTAGTGTGTATACCTGGACGAACAAAATATGTCCCTATTATCCTATTAGGATATTGATTGAATGCTTTTTCAATATCTTTATTTTCCTTACAGAGAAATAATTTTCCTAAGCCTGAGAGACAACATTTTTCGATCCCACAATTATCCATTGTTTCTATTAATTTTTCTAAATAATTATGTTGATCCAAGAAGTGAGCGTGAGCATCAATAATTCTCATTAATATATTCAAGAGAATAAAAAATAAAAAAATTTTTAAAATAGTTTAAGCCCTAATGGAGAATGTACTTATTATTAATTCGAAGGCTTGATTCTTTTATACTCTACTTTAAGACGGAGAAAAATCAAAGAAATAATAAAACTTATTGAGATAAGTAGATAAGTGAATTCATAACCCGATATAGAACCAAAATTGTATCTAATGAACAGCTCTTGATTATCTTCTAATTGTACTAAGATAAAATCATTATATATTAATCTTATTTCTTTTGGTTTTGGCATTTTGGGATAATCAATCGAGATTTTACTGGTCCCATTTACCCAAATTGAGTTATTATAGACTAAATTATTTTCAATATCATAAATCTCACAAGGAATTCTTTGAGCATATTGATATTCATGTAAGTCGCTATTTATATCTCTAATAGTGAAATTTAGTTTCCAAGTTTCACCTAGTTTTACATTAGAAAATTCATATTTTGGGAGATAATCATTATTAAACCATGGTTGAAAAAACCAATCAAGAGAAGCTCCATAGGATTTTTCCATTACCGCTTGAAAATCAGAGAGAAAAACGATATTAAATTTGAATTCATTAAAATAAGTTTTTAAAGCATTTATAAAGGTCTGATTTCCCATCTCAAATCGCAGTTTTTGGAGAATTACAGGCGTTTTTCGATAAGCTACAAACCAATAATCCATATCACTAGCCATAAATTCATAGATGGATTGATTGATTTTTGAACCTTTTTCATAATTTGAATAATAAAACCTTACACGTTTAAGATAGGGATAATTTCCTTGAAAATAGTCCCAAGAATTGTAGTATTTTTCGGCATAATAACCTGTTGACCATTCCACCAATCCTTCATCTAAAAAGCCTTGATCTACCTCATCATTATGCACCAAATTATACCACCATTGATGTGCTGTTTCATGGACTATTATTGCTTCAATGTAATTCGGATAATCTCCAGATATATACACTTGACAAGGATATTCCATACCCCCATAATGTGTATGTTCTTCAACGATATTAAAAGAATTATATGGATATTCACCAAAAGTTTGACTGAATAATTCTATGGAATTTATCCCAAATTCAAGTGAGTTCTCACTCCAAAATTCTTTTGAAACGGGAAGAAAATATGAAGAAATATTAATCCCGTTAAAAATTTTGGATTCCTGTATAAAATATCTTGAAACCGAAAAAGTAACCTCTCTTACAGGCTCTGTTGGAGAAAAGGTATAAGTAATTGTATTTGAATGCTCAATAGAATTAATTAGAGTTCCAGATGCTGCAACCACCATATCTTTTGGAAGTTCCAAATCTAATGTATAATGACCCATATCAAAATAAAATGGATCCCCGAGAGATAAATAAGAATCATTATTCCAACCATCTGAATTATCATATACCGCTGGGATTGGATAAAAATGAGCGAACTTAAATATTTTAGTCTGATTCTCATCTGAACCATGGAAATTAGCTCTATCAATTCCTCCATCTGGCAAAAATGCTTTAAAGTCTATATCTAATGATATTGAAGAGTCTGGTGGCAAAGCTTCATTTAAAGTGAGCCAGAGAATCTGATCATCTTGAGTAATTTCATAATTCAAATCTTCTATAGTAGGATCGGTCCTAGAAACACTGTAAATCTCAAAACTACCCGGTCGTTCATCATATTGCATTCCTGCTAAATATAAATGAAAGGGAATGCGATCATAACTTATATCGTCATTATTATAAAGCTCTAAGCTCACATTTCCATCCACACTAGCACTTGCTTCATTGAATACAATACTTAGATCAAATGTAGAAAATTTATCAGGTAAAGCGTTTATTCTTAGATTTTTAAGTTTTTCAATATTTTTTTTATCAGTAGTTATGGATTGAGGATTTGTGGAAATATCATTTAAGTTATCCATTTGATGATCTAAACCACCAGTATAAATTGAACTTGAAAATACAATTGTTAATAGAATAAGCTTAAAATAGGTTTTAGATTTCATAATAAGAACATTTTTTAAGAAAATTTGTTTAAGTAGTTATTGAATGTTTAACCATATAAATTTAATTGAATTACCAATCCTTTGAGGAAAGTATGACCGAATCCCAAGATGATCGATTAAAAGAAAAGGATATTGAATTATTTGGAATTAAGATCTCACCAATCCAACGAATGATTGTTTTTGTAATCTCTCTAATGGGACTAATAATTCCTCCTATCATTATTGTAGGTAGTGTCACAGTCTTAATTAACGTTCTTTTAGTATCCAGTTCATATACTTTCTTTGAGCTAATTCTTAGGATTTTTGGAGGGATAATCTCTATTGGATTGATGATTGGGCTATTTATTCTATCAGCTTATGTTTTTAACCAAATAAAAATTGTAAAATACTAAT
>CAZZIC010000002.1:74778-76024 GCA_964653985.1 uncultured archaeon
CTATTTATTCTATCAGCTTATGTTTTTAACCAAATAAAAATTGTAAAATACTAATTTATAGTTTGTCTAGTCAAAAATTTTTGCTACATTAAGATACATCTTATATTCTTTCTTTTGGCGATCTAATTGATAAGTTGAATTTCCAATTAATAAGGTAAGATCTTGTTCTTCTATGTTTAACTTTTCGCCTCTATTATATTTAGCCCAATTTGGCGTTCCAATAAAGTAAACATTCCATAAGTATGAAAGATTCTTCACAGAGATTTTATTTATTTTTTTAGAAAGTAAAGTCCAAAAAAGGAGTAATCGATCTGAAACCTTAGAGCTTTTATCAAGTCCCTTTCTAAAAAAAATTCCGAAGGCAAATAACATTAAAACTCCTAATCCATATTTGATTTGTATTTTAGAAGATGATAAAATATTTTTTCTAACGTGCCTCCAATTAGAATCTTTAAAGATCAGTAAATTAGAATTTTTAATACTTTCTTTAAGTTTTTGATAATAGAACTGTTTTGTAAGATGTGGTTCTGTTTCAATGAACTGAAAAATGCGTAGAGCTCCTGCTACTCTCCATTCTATATATCTCTCTGAATAGTCTAAGGCGAGTTTTAGTGCATATTTCTGATTCTTGTGCTCATGTAAAATTCTTTTAAGGATTTTATTAATTTTTTGATAATAACTAACGTAATGATTATAAATTCTTGAATAAGAATACCCCATAATATCCAAATAAGTAAATATCTCCAAAATATTCAGAAATTTGTTTAAAATATGTTTATCATTAGCAAGAGAATGAAATTCTTTATCATAAAGTAAAGTATAAGTGGAATAAAAAGTAGATTCCCCCGTAAAGATTGTAGCAATCAATAAATGATGCTCTATCGCTTTTAATATTAATAATTTTTCAGAATTATCAAGAGGAAATGTGTCTAAAAGATTTCTTTCCCTTACTAATCTATAACTTTCTTTAGGATGGGTTCTTTTATCATAAAATCTACCAATATCATGAAAAACCAAAATAAGTGGAATAATTAATTCGTTATATCGGGTTACTTGGCTAATTTTTTTTTTAATTAAAGCTATCGAATTACCTGCCAACCTTTCAAATAACGGGTTTTTCTCCTCTTTTAAATTCCCGATTCTTAAAATAAAATAAAGTTTCAAGGTCCTTAAAATATGACCAAATGTCCTATTAAATTCATCAATATCTTGATTAATTCCAAATTTAAAAATGTCTCTTAAATCT
>CAZZIC010000003.1:0-9546 GCA_964653985.1 uncultured archaeon
AGAAGATTTGAAGTTTCATTATAAAAGACAAGGCTATTCTCTCTATTGATTTTAATATCCCCAGAAACTCCTTTTTTAACGAAGAAACTTTTTGTTGAATTAGTAAATGAAATCTGTTTTCCTCCTACACCCTCAGTTTGAGCTTCTACAGTTATATTTACCACATCATTTTCTTCAAATTGCGAATCTTCTAATCCTGTGTCTATCCAGACCATCTTTTCTTCATTTTCCTCAAGAATTTGACTGCTTGCTCCTACACCCATAGTAAATTCATGGGATATGCCGTTGACTAACACATCAGAAATTTGTATGTCCTTTTCCCCTGTGTTGTGAATCTTGAATGTCCCATAACCTTCTGTATTTATATTTGGTTCATTTATATTGAAGCTAGAATCTAATGCGGTATAATCAACTTTATACAGTTTCACCAAATGATTTCTAGAAATGTATACTGGTTCAAAAACCTTGAAATCATATAGACTATTTGTTGGAATATGCGTAACCCATAGATTACCAGCATCATCTTTTTCACTGTTTACCCGATTGGCAAAATTTCGTGATAATGATCCTTCAGGTGCGGCTTGAGGGTTGGTAGGTTCTCCATAAAACATTAATCGTACCAGCTGGGAATCAAACCAATCTTTTCTATAGACAGTACTTCCAGCAGAGGTATTTACATAATTACTCTCTTTGAATACGGAATCTTCTGCCCAATTATCTTTTTCTAACCCCATCGTTTTATATTTTTCATAATGATCATTACAAATCCTTACCATCCAAGGCCATTTACCTTCATCTCCGCCTAGTCCAGTCCAGAAGCCAAAATAAACTAAGACATAATCTGCTTTTAATTTTCGGAATATCTCAGCACTATAAAGTTCGTTCGTTTGCATAAATCCCATACCTGTGAGACCAATTCTCGTTCCATTATGTGTATTATTATCATTAACAGTTGTAACATTCCCAATTGGAGTAAGCCAGTAGCCATAATCCCACCAGCTAACAACCACCGAGGTGCCTTCTAAATTAGTTTTCATCCATGTGAGTGATTCTTCCCAATCATGAATTTGATCTCCGGGGGAAAGTTGACTTGTTCTTAATTGAGTAACAGCTGTATTTCCAGCATGAACAACTTGAACAATACATAAGATGCTTATTATGAAGTATACCGCGAGAACTTCCGTGTTTCCAACTGTTTGTTTTCCTCTTAGTTGTCGCTTTCTTTTTCTTCGTACAGCAGATTTTTCTTCTCCATAAAAACTTCCATATATCTTTAAAACATGGGCTAATCCATACGCTCCCATTAAAGCTGCTGCTGGAGCAAATAAGAGAATAATACGAATCATACTTCCAGTAAAATAGAAGAGAGTAAATAGAAATAACAATAGAAATATTTCAGGAGATTCTAATCTTTTAAAGGCGAAATATACTCCCAGAGGGATTAACATCATCGGGATTAAAATATTATTATAATATACACTCCAAGAACTTGGCATATGTTCTGCAACCGAAGCGACTAAATGTAATTGGTCTCTGATAAGAGGACTTAATATACTTTGGAATCTACTCCCAAATCCGAAAGGAATCAAATCTGGAAACGCCCAGATAATTACTGCGACAATTAAAAACCCAGGGATAATACCCCATTTAATGGAATTGATGAGACCGTTAAAGAACTTAGGATATTCAAAACGTTTAGTGTAAATTAGATGAAAAAATGTTAGTAACACCATTGCTAAAACAATTCCACCCACTTCAATACTCGAAAAAATTTCAGAATAATTGTAATTGAACTCCAAAGCTGTAATGATTAATCCAACCCCTTCAGTTCCTATAAATGCGATAAAGACTTTTCCATTATACTTTTTTATGAGAATTAAGATTAAAACTACTATAGGGATAATAAGGAATACAAATCTAAAACCACCCCAACTTAATCCCAAATAACCAGAAAAAAGTCCAGCTAAAACTGAAAATGAAATCTTGCCGGTTCTCATCGCTTTTAGAAAAAAGAAAAAAGTCATCAAAGTTGCAAATACTCCAATGGTTTCATTATCAAAGAACCCAGCAACTGTTCTACCCATATGTCCTGGACTGAAAGCCAGGAAAAAAGCAGCTAATAATCCGCAACGTCTATCTAGAAGTTCAGTCCCAAGAAAATACATTGCCAAGACAGTCATCCCACCCATAAATGCGGGAAAATAGAAACATATATTATAAAGAGACACTGGAATTCCTAAGAACGTTAAAGCTTTATAAATTATTACAACGGTAAAAGTTAAGCCGGGTCGTAAATTAGCTCGGCGATATCCATCTGGATACCAACTCTTGAAATCATGCCAATTAAAATATTCGAATAAGGAATGATTGTTCAGAAATTCTGCGTTGTAATACTGGATCCATGGATCAAAGGCTTTAATTAAATTAGTTCCACTGGTGATAGTTGATGCTCTCACAAAGATACTCAAAAAAACAATTAGAAACAAGGCTACATAAAATAGGATATTTTGAGTCTTGATTGTTAAATTAGCACGGATTCGATCTTTTATGTTTCTCAGTGAATATATAATTTTAGACATAGTTTTTCTTTAGAAATCTTAAATATTTTTAAAAAATAAAACAATTTTAGATTATTACATCTAAAATTTCTTATCATTAAAATCTTATTTTTTATTTTATGAATAATTAATTTAATTAAACTTATAAGATTAAACTCGGATCTACAAACATTAACCAAAGTTTAAACCTTATAAATCTAAGTTAAATTAAACTTTTAAAATTTAAGATAATTTTAAGGACTTATATTCATGAGAACTTAATATAACTTGAGAGAATTTAAGCATGAATAAGAGAAAGAAATACATATTTAAATTTTATTATATAGGGCTGAAGAAATATTACGGATCACAAAGACAACCAGATGTTTTAACTATCGAAGATGTTTTAATAGAAGTGCTAAAAAATCGAAATTATATAAAAAATATTGATATGAGTGAGTTTGAGATGAGCAGTAGGACAGATAGATATGTTTCTGCTAGGGGATCTACATTTTCTTGTTGTCTACGAAAAAAACCTATAATTATGGAGTTAAACTCCTTTTTACCCAAAGAAATAGGAATTTGGGCGTTCTCTGAGGTAGGTAAAGAATTTTCATCTAGATATGATGCCAAATCACGACATTACAAGTATATAATAAAACAACCTCTTTCTTATTTACATAAAAAATTTCCCTTTAACCTAAACTTAATGAGGAAAGGTTGTAAAGAATTCGAAGGAACCCATAATTTTCAAAATTTCTCAAAACGATCAAAAGAATCAAAATTACTTGTAAGAACCATAGATGAGGGAAATTTAGAGCTTATTGATGATCATATTTTATTAAACTTCAAATCTCAAGGATTCTTAAGGCAACAAGTTCGGAGGATGGCACAAAAAGTACTTGAATTGGGGAGAGGTGATATAGATTACAATGAATTCTTGGAGCTATTTAATCCTGAGGAGTTCCATTCTTATCAGCCCGCAAGTCCAGAAGGGTTAATCCTTTGGAATATTGAATATGAACCCGAAATTCAGTATAAAACTGATTTAAAGGCAAAAGAGAGGATGTTTGAATATTTTTTAAAACAAGAATTAAAGTATAGTTTAAAACATCAATTATTCCAGATTTTGGAGCAAAACGATTTTAGCTAATAATGCTTGTAATTGAATTGATTCGGTTCCTCCTTGACTTAATCTATATTCAAATTTTGCTAAGAGCTTAGAAAGCTCAATTTTCATACCTTCACTCACATTCAAATCATAAACTCTTCTATGAATGTTTTTAATAATATTTCTTCCCGAAAGTCCATACTCCTTTTTTAAATCATTTAATAATTTGATTGACAATTGAAGTTGCCCTTCGATCGCGGTGTTTAATATTTTCGTTATTTTTTCCGGAGGGACTTCTCCAGCAACTCTAAATACTATCTCTTGGTTTATCTTTTTTCCAACTGTTCCGCTTGATTGAAGATAATTAATTGCCCTTCTGCAATCACCGCGTGAAACGTCAACTAATGCATTTAACCCATTAGGAGTAATTTCAACATTTTCTCTTTCTCCGACAAACTTGATACGATCCTTAATATCATCGTTATTTAAAGGAGAAAAACGAAAGACCACACATCGAGATTGTATAGGAGGGATTATTTTATTTGAATAATTGCAAATTAAGATCATTCGGCAATTTTTAGTATATTTTTCCATGGTTCTTCTGAGCGCTTGTTGAGCAGGAGAAGTCATATTATCAGCTTCATCCAAGATGAGAATTTTAAAAGGGATATCTGCGGGAGGTCGAGCTTTGGCAAAATCCTTTATGTATGTTCTTATAACATCTATTCCTCTCGCATCACTCGCATTCAATTCTAAGTAGGTTTCATTTACAGCCATATTTCGCCCATAGAGTTCTCTAACGATTGCTAATCCGCAAGTAGTTTTACCCGTCCCAGCGGGACCTGCGAAAATCAAATGCGGCATCGATTGATCTTTTACGAATTGTTTTAATCGTTTAATGATTCCTTTTTGATTTACGACATCATCCAACATTCTGGGTCGATATTTCTCAACCCAAGGTCTGTTTTCAACTGACATTTTCGATGAACACTGTGTATCTTGACTAATTTTCTATATATTATAGAAATAATTATTAAGAATAAACCTTTCTTTATTTAATTTAACTATTAAGAATTAGATCTCAAATCAAATATACACGTGTTTAGAGAATGACCAATTTTAATATAACGAATATAAAGTCTAGATGGATTTTAGATTCCCGTGGAAATCCAACGGTAGAATCTACAGTTTATTGCGGTAAAGAGTCAAGTAGAGCTGCTGTTCCTTCTGGAGCATCTACAGGAGAGGAGGAAGCGTTAGAGCTTAGAGACGGCGGTGATAAATTTAATGGAAAACATGTAAGTAATGCAGTCGATAATGTAAATAACATTCTGGCAAAAAAATTAAAAGGATTTGATGTACGCGAGCAAACTATATTAGATGGCGAAATGCTTAAAATAGATGGGACAGAAAACAAGGCAAATCTGGGCGCCAATGCTATTTTATCAGTATCTTTGGCTGCAGCAAGATTAGCTGCCAGATTATCGGGAATACCATTGTACGAACACATTTATGAAATGAGTTATTCAGCCACCATAGATAAATATCTTTTACCTGTTCCAAGCTCAAATATAATCAATGGAGGAGAACATGCAGGAAATGATTTGGCTGTACAAGAATTTATGATTCTGCCGCTTGGAGCTAAAGATTTTCCAACAGCAGTTCAAATGATCTCCGAAGTATATCATACACTTAAGAACTTACTGGGTAAAAAATTCGGAAAGATAGCCACTAATGTAGGAGATGAAGGTGGATTTGCTCCAGATATATCTTTAACTCGAGATGCCTTTAATGTTATTATTGAGGCAATTGAAGAAACCGGTTATAAGCTCGGGGATGAATTTTACTTGGGAATTGATGCCGCAGCAAGTGAGTTTTTTGAAGATAATCTTTATCATATTGACGGTAGGAAGCTTTCTGAAAACGAATTACTTCAATATTATATCGATCTTGTAAATGATTATTCAGCAATAAAATCTATTGAAGATCCTTTTGATGAAAGAGCTTTTGAGAGTTTCAGCAACTTAACCAAAGAAATTGGAAATAATATACAAATTGTTGATGATGATTTGACCGTTACAAATATTGAAATTTTACAAAAAGCTATAGATGTGAACGCCGGAAATGCTTTGCTCTTAAAGGTTAATCAAATAGGTTCTCTCACAGAAGCAATCGATGCTGCTAAGTTAGCCTTCAATAATGATTATAATGTAATGGTTTCTCATCGTTCTGGGGAAACTGAGGATCCATTCATTGCCGATTTAGCGGTAGGGTTATGTTCGGGGCAAATTAAACCCGGTGCTCCGTGTAGAAGTGATAGAACCGCTAAATACAATCAATTATTACGTATTAGTGAAGAATTAGCGGAAAATGCGAATTATCCTTCTAATTTGGATTCTTGGAAAAAATACCATTAAATAGGTTCTTATTTTATCTTTTTCAATTTTTTTATCTTTTGATAAACCTAAACAAGTTTACATCAATGTTTTTTTTCTTTTGTGTATGGAACCAGAATGAATGTTCTAAAACCATATTAAAAGGGAATATAAAATCAATTCTCCATTGATGTTCATTCGCAAATTTTGATATAAATTTGGTGACCTTTTCATTGTTTAAATGAATCGAATATATAACATCTGATAAGGAAAATGATTTCTTTAGAAAAGAACGGTCCGCTCTCTTTCTTTGTACCCCAAAAGGGGGATTCATAATCGTTGTAATATTAATCTTTTGTTTTAAGAATCCTAAGTTAGGTTCAAACTTTGATATTTCCGTACAGATTGGATCAATCTTATCCCATAGATTTAAGGATAATGCATTTGATCGTAACCTTCTTAGTGCGCTACAATCAATATCAATGCTGACTATCTTGTGAGGGTTAAAAAATGCGGATGCAAGGGATAGCCTTCCTGTTCCCGTGCCGAAATCAAAAATAAAATGCTCTCTTATATCATCAAATTCAACTCCAGCGATATAAGCAATATCAACAGCACATTTTGCATCAATTGTATACTGTTCCAATTCAACTTGTGGATCGGAAAAAGGTTCCGTTTTTTGTATCAAAGCAATTAAGTCTCTTTTGTTAATTTTTATCCCCCTACAACTGATGCGTTTTATAATTAATTACAAATAAATTTATTTGATTTCTTAAATATTTATACTTGAGATTAAAAAGGAGTTCAAAAATTAAAATTGTGCAGATAAAATGAAGAATTCAGTGAACAAAAAAAAACTCGAAGATAAAGACATCGTGTTAACTGGAGATTATCTCGGTGTTGTCGAGGAGTTTTTACCAGAAAAACGTTCCACTTATGTGAAAGATGGAGAAATATATGCAACAAAAAGTGGTATGGTTAATATTGATAAGGATAAGCGTGAACTTGAGATTCATACGCATCAAGAAAAAGATAGGAAAACGATTAAAATTGGAGATATTGTGTTAGGTACTATTCTGTTCTTAAGAAAATACTCTGTTGGGCTTAATTTCTACACCGTGAATCGTAAGTTAAATTTTGGAGCCTATTATTTCGCTAATATCCATGTAAGTCAAATTTCTAATAAATATGTAGAAAAAATAAAACATGCCTTTCAGATAACTGATATTATTAGAGCAAGAGTTATCGAAGAAAAAGCAAATGAATTTGACCTTTCCACAATCGGAAAAAATCTTGGTGTAATTCATGCTGATTGTTCAATATGTGGAACAACACTCAATAAAATAGGTTTCGACAAACTTAAATGTTCTGTTTGCGGAAATGTTGAAACCCGAAAATTAGCAAATGATTATGGGAAAGCATCTTATAATCTTAGATACTAATTTTTTTTATTATATTTAAACTATCTACAAAAATTATTTTATCAAAATACAGGAGATTTAATAATGGCGAAAAAAACATTGCATTTTTTTAATACCTCAGGAGATTTAGAAAATATAATTCAGTTTCTTGAAAATGTGCAAAAAAAAGTGAATTATATCAATTTAAATGCAACTGTTGAGGGAAAGGATGTAAAGATCGTACTTAATGGACCTCGTGACGTACAGATTTTGGCAACGGAACGAATTAAAGCACTCGCAGAAGAATACTTGGACTGAATTACATTTATTATTTTGAATTCCATAAAAAATTTATTTTACTTTTAATTTAAAATCTCAAAGTTCCAAAAATAGGAGTCTTTAAAATGGCAAAGAAAAAAAAAACAGAATCGGAAGAAGAACTTGACGAAATAGATGCGCTTGAAAGTCAAGAGATAGAAAGTATCTATCCTACCATGCGTAAAAGAGAAAAGAAGGAAGAGGAAACAGAAATTGAATCTATGGAAGTCGGGGAGATCCCTGAAGAAGAATTAGAAGAGGAATTTAGATTACCCATCGAGGAAGAGGAAAAGAAAGAATACAAATATGTCGATGTTAACATTTTAAAAGGAAAGAAAGAATCAGATTATGAGGTTAAAGTAATCGGCCAATCCCATGGATTTTGTAATATCCTTGTAAAGCATCTATTAAACACGGATGGTGTTGTTTTAGCAGCATATAAAGATACAAACCTTAGTCCGTCTCAAATATTCATTAGATTAGAAGATGGACATAAAATCAAAGAAATTTTACGCAAAAGTATAAATGATTTACGGGAAGAGGTAGTAGAAGTTCAAGAAATTTTCAAAAAGTTAGTATGAGAAATTAAACTTTACCTATTCCGTGATTCTTAATTTTAAAATAACTATTAATCATCTCATTTCGTATAAATACCAGAAACATAGCTTGAAAGATATTTTTCTTAAATTTATCTTTAATAGGAGTTTGAAAAAATCACCTTATTCTATGCTAGAAATTATCTGTTAATAATTTATATAGAAGCGAGATTATTCATTCTTATGAGTTATGAATTTTTATTGGAAGATCTACCCTACACTCAAAAAGCAATCGGTACAGATAAAGGTCTTGCTAAAATAGGAGATGCGATTGTTAACCTAGCATATTCCATAGCAAAATCCATTCATTTAAGCAAAAATGAAGCTCTGAAAAGACCAATTAGAACAGGAATGAAGGTGAGTAAAAATATTCTCTCGATGGCTCTTAAAAATGCGAATTTAAAGAGCTTTGCTAGAAATCGTGCAGATTCACACGATATGGCAGATACAGTAGAAGCCATTATCGCTTATGTATATTTGAAGGGAGAGATTTCAGTTCATGATATTATAAGATTTTTAAGTCTCAATTTCTCGGGTTCTTTAGTTAATAGAGGTGAAGAAAGAGAAACAGCAATTGACGCTTTTACTAAATTTTTAGAATCAATTAAAGGATTATTGCCAAAAAGAGTGATATAAATAATATGAAAACCCATCCCATTTCAATCGGATTTGACGATGCTCGTTTTGACTTAAAGAAAGGATCTAAAACCACTTCACTTATAGGGGTTATATGTCAAGGTGTACGAATGGTAAAAGTCGTTAGGGATCAAATTGAAATAGACGGTAAAGATTCAACCAAGATCTTAATAAAATTGGTACAAAGGGAGAAGAACTTGGTCCAATTGATCTTTACCCATACTATAACTTTCGGTGGGTTCAATTTAATTGATATGAAAAAAATATACTCGAGAACTAAAAAACCAATAATAGCGAT
The DNA here is from genome assembly GCA_964653985.1 of uncultured archaeon. Taxonomy (GTDB): domain Archaea; phylum Asgardarchaeota; class Lokiarchaeia; order Sigyniarchaeales; family SOKP01; genus CAZZIC01. The sequence continues at coordinate 9,272 of CAZZIC010000003.1, forward strand.
TACAGAAAAAAGTGTTGATTTAGATTCGGTTAAAAAAGCATTATACAAAAAATATCCAAAAAATTATGAAAAGAAAATAAATAAAATTATTAATGCCGGGAATCTGTATCAGACATCAGTAGATACTGCTGGCGGAGATACGAAGGTTTTTTTCCATTGTTTCGGTATAAGTCCACAAAAAGTTGGAAAAGTTTTAGAAAAGGTTTGTATTGATTCTAAATTGCCAGAATCAGTAAGAATGGCGCATTTAATTGGCAGGGCGTTTTAATTTGTTT
>CAZZIC010000003.1:9646-54952 GCA_964653985.1 uncultured archaeon
TTGCCAGAATCAGTAAGAATGGCGCATTTAATTGGCAGGGCGTTTTAATTTGTTTTTTATTCCCAATTCTCTTGATTATATCATTGTTGTTTTGAAAACTTAAGCTTAGAAAATGTTCAAATACTTAATAATTGCTAATAAGAATTAAGGAAAAATGAGAAGAAATGAAAAATTAAAAAACCTAAGGAATTTCTCTTTCTAATATGCTCTTTAGTTTTTTCTGTAATTCTGAGCGTAATGCACACATCTCATATGTCTTTATGCCTAACCTTTTTTGGACATCTTCAGCACTAAGAGCCCCAGGTAAGTCTTGTTTATTTGCTATGGCAATCACTTTAGAACCCATATGTTTAGAAAATCTTTCATAAATCTCTTTCGTCTTTTCCACGTTTTCTTCTGTAGAGTCGGTAACTAATACAGAAAGTCCGGACCCTTTTAAAAAATCTTTCCAAAGAAAGCGAAATCTTTCTTGGCCACCTAAATCCCAAATTGCGACCTTAGAACAGCCATTTAACATTGTGTCATCAATTTCTAAACCAACCGTTGGATCTCTTTTTTTGGGAATGTTTCGCCCTTGTAGTAAAGAAACTAAAGAGGTTTTTCCTACTCCACCTTCTCCAAGCATACAAATTTTATTTTTGTTCGAATACAATTTTTCGTCAGCCTTTTAACAATATATTTTCTTTAATGAAAAAATAGAGAGAAACTTCAAAAAATAAAATAATATATGCGTAATACAATTTAGAAGTACAAAAAAGGAAGATAGGTGAAATGTAGGTAGATTCTTATAACTTTTATGTAGGTTTGAAGATATTTTTTTATAGATCTACTTTATAAAGCATCTTCTAAATTAATGTGTTGACTTTCAAGAACTTAATCTTAAGTCAATATAAGATTTCCATATCAAACATGAAATAATGATCATAATCCCGATTAGCAGGCTAACTGATATAGTTATCAGACTTAAGGGATTACTAAATCCGTTGTTGGGATCAAATCCATGCATTACTTCTATTCCATCCGTAAAACCATCTCCATCCGAATCAGGATTATTGGGATCGGTGTTATAGATGTGAACCTCCTCACCATCCAATAGCTTATCTCCATCGGTATCATTGGAGGTTTTATCGGTATTATATATCTCATCTTCTTGCCAATCCGCAAGCTTGTCGCGATCCTCATCAAGGGAATATTTTTTGAGTTCTAATCTCTCAAGAGATTTATTTAAAATATAAATACTCTCCCTATCATCTACATAAATGAGATCTCCGCTTACCGTAGGGACTTCCCAAATTTTTTGAGCGTCATTATTATATTTAATCAAGGACTCGCCCACCATGTAAAGACTCTTATCATCGTCCAAATAAAAATCATTTCCATGTTCAATATTGATAGTGAAATCTTGTCTCATATTAGGATTATATTTTGTGAGTGAATTTCGATTTAAAATGTAGAAATTTCCTTCCGAATCAATCTCGATTCTTGATCCTTTAATCGAATCGTTTTTCCAGATTAAATTTCCCGTCGAATCAAATTTATAAAATTCTTCGCCTGTTAAAACATAAAGGTTATTTGTCGAATCCATAACACAGTCAAACTGAAGTGAATCTGGTTTATCTTCTATGACCTTCCATAAAAAAGAGCCTTCATTCCCATATTTATAAATAGTTAGAGAGCCCAAGTGGTGTCCTATTATGTAAAAATTCCCTTCTGAATTTTGAACCAGAGATAATGCCTTAAATTCATCTTGGACCGCATTCGAAGTAATTCCAATATCTAAGCTTAATTCGCCCGTACTATTATACAAAAGAAGGTTAGAAAGATATTGATCACAGAGCATTCCATACTGATAATATTCTACGAGTGCAATCTCTCCATTTGAGCTGATGGTTCCATCTGAGAAGGTATTAAATTGAATATCTCCGCGTGTTTGGTTCCGAATTACTTCACCTGTTTTATTAAGGGTTAATAGAAAACTATCTCCTTCTTCAGCCGTAGATCCAGGTGAACAACCACCAAAACCGCCAAAAATATAGATTGAATTATTTAAACTTATTAGACCGTTAGGATTGTAATTTGTTGACCAGGATTTATTGAATTCACTAATATAGGGAACCTCATCCAAACTTTGATTCGTCTTTATTGAACTAGTTTGGGAATATACAGAGGGCTTTATTCTATAAAATCCATAGAATGGAACGAGAAGAAATAAAACTATGAAAACCTTGAATAAAATTCTTTTATCTAATCTCTCCATTAGAACCAAACATTTTGTCTTAATTGAATATTCTATGTTAAGTTACCGAAAATACCTATTTAAATCTTTTTCCAGCATTCAAAGGAGAGAGAAAAGAGAATTGTTGAAAAAGGCAGTAGAGAAAGTAAAGAATATACAGAGTTTACGGAAAGTAAAAGGAATCTCCGCCTTGTTTTAAATACTTCCTCATATCATTATAACAATCAACACAGAACCAAGCTTTCTCTGTTGGATTGTATGTCATATCAGAATCAGTTCTAAAACAATTATAACATTTACAGATTGACTTTTCGAGGATAATCGACAGAGCTTGCTTTTTTTGATTAATATCCATCAAATCGCCATCGTGAATCCCTTCCAAGATCTCTTCCTCTTGATCCTCAAGTTTCCGCTTTTTATCCTTTACACATTCAATCCATAAATTGCGGAGATTGTTTCTGATTTTTCTTACTTGCGGATCTTTTATCTTAATTGTTTTTTTTCGATTCATTTTTCTCTTGAGTAGGAGTAATGAAATTTTAATTAAATAAATTGGTAATGTAGAGTATTTCCGTGTATGATACTCTTATCATAATCATTCAAATTTCTACAACCACCAAGAACTTAATCCAAGATCTTAATTATTATAGTCTCCGAAATTGTTAATTGATTTCAATACAAGAATTAATAAAATAAAAATAGGGAAAAAAATAAAGATGTTCAAAAAAATAAAAAAATTAACCTTTAAAATTTACGTTATTAGAGATTAACTGAAAAAAATTTAGTATTTTATGAGTTTTGAAAAACCCAATTATTCGCCGGTCTCGAGCTCTTTGACAATACCAACTGCTACGGTTCTACCCATATCTCTTACCGCGAATCTTCCCATTTCAGGAATTTCTGTGTAATTTTCAATACAGAGCTTCTTAATTGGGGAAAGTTCTACGATAGCAGCCTCATTTTTCTTAATGAACTTAGGATTGTCCTCAATTACTGCGCCGGTCTTTTGATCAAGCTTCTTTTTCAGAGCAGTAAATCGGGAGGCTACCTGTGCTGTATGAGCGTGCACGACAGGAGTGTACCCTTGTGCAAGCGCGGTTGGATGCCAAATCACGATTATTTGACCAGTCCACTTTCCGTTCGGTGTAATAACCGTCGGAGGATTATCTGGATGACCTAATACGTCTCCTCTGTGGACATCTTCTAACTTAAGACCTCGAATACTAAATCCTATGTTGTCACCAGGTTCTGCCTCAGGAATCTCTTCGTGATGCATTTCAATGCTTCGGATCTCACCTTTAAAGCCCGTTGGTTGAATGAAGATTTGATCTCCTTGCTTCATAACTCCAGTTTCTACTCTGCCTACCGGTACAACACCCGTACCTTTGATTCTGTAAGCATCTTGAATAGGAACTCTTAAAGGCTTATCAAGTGGCTTTTCTGGAACCTCAAATTTATCAATTGCTTCAATTAATGTAGGTCCATCGTACCAAGGCATTTTTTCACTGTGTTCGGTTAACCCATCTCCGGTGATTCCGCTGGTTGGAACAAATGGGATCTTCTTTACATTAAATCCTACTGTTCTGAGAAGATTGGATACAGATTTCTTAACTTCCTCGTATCTCTCTTCTTTGTAATCCCATACATCTGCTTTATTCACAGCTACAACCACTTGTTTTACACCAAGGGTCTGGGCTAAATAAGCGTGCTCTCTGGTTTGTCCGTTTGCGGCAATACCGACTTCCATTTCACCTTTCTTACCGGATACGACTAAAATAGCCGCGTCAGCTTGACTTGCTCCGGTAATCATGTTTTTAACGAAGTCAGCGTGGCCAGGTGCGTCAATTATGGTAAAGTAGTTCTCTGGTGTCTCGAATTTACGAAATGCTAAATCTATCGTAATTCCTCTTTGTCTCTCTTCTTTTAATCGGTCAAATACATATGCGTAAGACCAAGATTCTCTGTCCAATTCTTTAGCTAATTTTTCTAATTCTCTTGCTTCTCTGTCGGTGACTGCGCCTGTCTTGATGAGCAAAGCGCCCATCATAGTGGACTTTCCGTGGTCAATATGGCCGATTATTACCAAAGTCTTGAAAGTAAGGGGAAACCCTTCACTTTTTCAAGTGTGGTTTCTTTTTTGCCATATGTTTATTCACTTTTTCCTATGAGTTGTTTTTTTTTAAATTTATTTTAATTGTTATTTTACATTACATTTAATTTTTAATATAAAATAATTTGGAATATATTGTTTAATAATAAGTTTTATTTATTTTTTTTGGTATAAATCCCTACTAAGAGAAAGTAATAATCCAATTATTATAATAAATGATATTTCTTGCTTATTTCAAAATATTGAAATAAATTTTAAATTGCTTATTTAAACTTTATACTAAGATTTTCTTTCTCAAAATCACGAATAACTTAGTCTCGACAATATACTCCAATACAAAAAGAAGATTTTAACTGAATATGAATGAAAATTGATTTTTTATATAAATATTAAAGTTGTAAGAACTATCAAAGTTTGACTAATTAAAGCAAAATCATCTCACCATTAAAAATCTCGACAAATGGTATAGCTGGAGTAATCATATTCTATTTGAATATCATTCATTTTAATGTATTTTTGATGTTAACATTGAAAAAAAGAAATTCATAATAAAAACACCCTCTACCGATACATAATTTTCTTAGTATTTATATAAAGCGTTAACGCATACTTATATATTAAAATAAAGATAATGGATTAAGTAGAACTAATGAATTATGATATTATTATAAGGAAAGGTAGAGTAATAAGTGGGATGGGAAATCCATGGTTTTATTCTCAAGTAGGGATAAAAGATGGAAAGATTGTAAGTATTAAAAATAGTATAGATGGGCAAGCTAAACGAGAGATTAACGCAGAAAATCTTATTGTCTGTCCAGGTTTTATTGATATTCATGCTCATACTGATTATGCGCTTCCTTTTAGTCCAAAGATGGATTCTTTTATTCATCAAGGTATTACTACAAGCGTTTTAGGAATGTGTGGAACGGGATTAGCACCCATAACTGACGAAAAACTTAAGCAATTTGAGCGCTCTTTTAGTTCTTTCACACCAAAAGGGTTCGAACTTGAATTATCTTGGAGAACCTTTTCTGAGTATCTAAATCACTTAGAAAAGAATCGATATCCCGCCAATTTAGTCAGCTTCGTTGGATATGAAAATGTACGTATAGCAGGTGGACCAGGATATGAAAACAGGACTCCCACTTCAATAGAACTGAATGCAATGAAAAATTATGTTGATGAAGCGATGAAAGCCGGAGCGTTTGGATTGAGTACAGGGTTAATCTATGCCCCCCAAATATTTGCCAATAAACAAGAGTTAATTGAATTATGTAAGGTGGCGGCAGAAAATAATGGATACTATTTTTCTCATATACGCGGCGCAAGTGAGTATTTAATCGAAGGTTTAAAAGAATTTATTGAGATAGTAGAAAAATCTGGTGTTATGCAAGGACAAATTGCTCATTATAAAGTTGCTGGGAAAAAGAATTGGGGAACTAGTCAAGAGAGTTTAGCCTTGATAGAGAAAGCTAATAATAAAGGCTTAGATATTACTTTCGATCAATATCCCTATGTAAGAAGCATGTCTGAATTGATAACAGTTCTTCCTCCTTGGGCTAGAAAAGGTGGGGTAGAGCAAACTGTTAAATATCTAACCAATGATAAAAGCAGAGCTCGCATTAAAAAAGATATCATCAATGGTATTGAAGGATGGGAAAATTGGATCAGAGATAATGGTTTTGAAAATATATATCTATCAATGGCTAAAACCGATAATTGGAGAGAAATGTTAGGGAAGAACATATCGGAGATAACAAAGATTAAAGGGTATAAAAATAATTGGAAAACCTTTTTTGAGATTTTAGTTGAGGAAAGAAATAATGTTAGTATAACTATCCATTCTATGTCGGAAGACGATATAAGGACTATTATGAGGAATAGATATCAAATGTTTGGTACCGATGGCGTAGCAGTTCCTCACATTCCAGAGATCGGAAAGGTCCATCCCCGATTTTATGGGACCTATCCTAGGGTACTTGGTAAGTATGTAAGAGAGGAAAATGTTTTAACATTAGAGGAAGCAATTCGGAAAATGACTTCTTTTCCTGCTCAAAGACTAGGAATACATGACAGGGGAAAAATTGCTTTAAACTGTTGGGCGGATCTCGTGATCTTTAATCCAAAAACTATTATAGACAAAGCTACTTTTAATAAGCCCCATCAATATCCCGATGGGATAGAATATGTAATCGTAAATGGAGAAATTGTTATCGATAATAAAAAAAGGAAACGAAAACGCCCCGGTAAAATATTAAGACATCAAAATACACCTTAGGATGAGAAAAATAAATCAATAATATAATAGAAAAAAAAATTGAATTAAATCATTTTACTGAGAGAGGTATAGGAAACGTTCAAGATAATAGATCCAGACTTGAGAAAAGCTATTTCCTATTAAGAGATCGCTGGCATGAGTGGCAAAGGGGAAAGTAACAACAACACAGTTTATTCCGGTATTTTCTAAAGAATTTTGGATTGCCTCGCTATTAATATATGGTACTAATTGGTCATTTAAACCCTGATAAATGATTACCGGAGGGTCATCTTCATCAACTAAGGTACTGGGAGTGAATTTTCTAAAAGCAAGAGGATTCGTGGTAGTATTTCCAGGAATTAAACGAGAAAGGGGTTCATGAGTAAAGTAAGGATTTGCGAAATTCGGAGGGTAAATCGGAACTAAGCCCTTGATGGAAAGGTCTTCACTAAAATTCCCAGCAAAATAGGGATCATTATATCCTAATCCTACGACACCAGTTAAGTGAGCTCCCGCCGATCTTCCCATGATAAATACGGAATTTGTATTTCCTCCATATTGAGAAGCATATTTATCTGCTACTTCCTTAGTAAAGAATCCAATCTGAAAGACCATCTTCGCTAAAGTCATATTAGGGTGTCTTGTATGTTCCGGAGTTGGTATGAATGAGGAACCGCCAGCATCAAGTAAGCCATATTGAATATCAAATACAACGTATCCTTGGGATGCTAAGTATTTATTCAGCAAAGGCACATTTCCGATGCCTTTATCACCAAATTGCCAAGATCCTCCATGTATGTTAATGATGATACTATTATTTCCTGCTAAATTTCTCCGAGAATATCTAGGATAGTAGACATCAAAATAAAGAGAGACATTCTCATCTTCGTAATATTTGATATCGGTTTCGAAATTACAATCGGGATGAGGCGTTCCTAAAAAATAATTATAGAGGTTAAATTGGGTGGGAAGGAATTGCGAGCTAATAGAATTTGGAATATCTTCTCGCCAGTTATCTCCGTAGGTATTAGAGAATTCCTTTTCTGCGTTTTGAATTGAAACAGGAGCAGCGAGTATCGGGAGGGCATTCAAGAATGAAAGCAGAAAGCCCAAAAAGATGACAGTAGTATATTTAATGTCCTTGTATTTTCTTTTAGGCATTACTTTTAGCATTAGTATAGTAGTGGCGATATAAAGAATCATTAAAAACCCGGAGATTTGAGGGAGGAAATAAGATAGGCTTCTTGATAATGATCCTGGTAAAGGTAAAAGGATTACCAAGGTAAAGTAAATGGCAATTCCGAACGTAATAATGCATAAAATCAATAAAATTCGCTTTAGAATTGATCTAATTTGCTTTTTATTCATCTTTTCCATACCTCCTTCTTATCAATGTTCTGAAATACTTGTAGGGAAAAATAGATCCCAAATAGATGTATCAGAAAGTATCCCGAAACTTCCATAACGTATGCTAAAATTAGGATAAATCCTTCTAAGAAAAAATTTACAAACATAATTCCGAAAGTGCGAAGTAAGGCTCCGATTATTATGAGTACAAGAAAGACGTAGGAAAGGTGATTTAATTTTTGGCCTTTTTCATGGAATTTATTCAAAGAAATTTCTGTAGTCAAGAGAAGAAAGAAGTAAATGAAAAGTGCGCCAGTAACCAGTATTCCGAAAAAATCATAAAGAAGAATTTGCACAGGAATGAGAAAAAACACAATCCCAAATGCCACAGAAAAAACACTAAGAAGGATATTAAGATTGCTGAATAATCCTATAGCTTTCCTTAAAGATAATTTTTTTATATTCATAAGTAGTTTTTATTAATTTGTAAAGATATTAATTCTCATATTTACAAAAAACTAAATAAAACTTTCTACAATAAATTTACAAAAATTATTATTCTATGAACAATGAACCAAAATTTTTAAACCGAAAATATAATTCTAGGTTGTCGGGGAGAATGTTATGACTCTCACTCAAAAAGAAAGAATTCTTAAAACGTTTAAGGGAGAGAAAATAGACAAAATTGCTTTTAGTCCTAGACTCTATTATTGGTATAATACCAATAAACTATACTTAGGCAAAAGAAGTAAAAAGTATCATAAGACAGCGATTCCAGAAGAATATTTGGGCAAATCTCAAATAGAGATCTACAAAAAACTCGGATCGAGCCCGAGATACATTTTTGAAACGTTCTATATATCTCTATTTCACACGAATATTGACTCAGATTCCGATGTTAATATAAAAATTAAGAAAGGGAAAGAGAAAAATGAGTTAATTACCGAATATACTACTCCAAAAGGAATTTTAACCAAAGTTTCAAGAGATGGTCATATAATTGAGTATCCTATAAAAAAGATAAAAGATATTGCGGTTATGAAAGAAGTAATAGAAGCTTCTCAGTTTATTTTTGATGAAGAGAACTTTCATAAGGCTAGAAAACAATTAGGAAACCAAGGAATAGTGAGTGAGTACATTCCGCGATCTCCTTTTATGAAATTGGTGGTTGACTATTTAGGGTTTTCAAGAACAATAATATTCTTAAGAAAGTATCCTAAAGAAATAGAACAGTTCCTTAAATTTCTCAAGATCTCGGATGATCCCATTTATAAGACGTTAGAATCGTGTCCATTAAAAGTAATAAATTTTGGGGAGAATATCGATGCTAACCTTACACCACCTCCTTATTTTGAACAATATTTACTTCCGTATTATGAAAAGCGAGTCAAGCAGCTACAAAGAAAGGGCAAGTATTGTCATATACACATGGATGGTTCTTTACGTGACTTATTGCCATTTTTAGAATCCCTTCCATTTGACGGGTTAGAAGCATTAACCCCTATTCCTCAAGGAGATGTAAAAATTAAGGAAATAAAGAAATCCTTAGGGTCAAAAATATTACTCGATGGAATTCCATCCATTTTATTTCTTCCCGAATATTCCATAAATTTTGTGGAGCAATATACTCAAAAGATCTTAGAAACTTTTTCTCCCAATCTAATTTTGGGTGTTTCAGATGAATTTCCTCCTAACGGTCAAATTGAAAAATTAGAACTGATTTCAGAGTTGGTTAATAAGTTTGATCCCTATTAATTGAATCTTGTTTTTCTTAAATCTCAAATAAAAACCCAATATCTAGAATCTTAATTGATCAATTCATTCTTCCTTTAACTTGGTTAAATAAGAACCTCTCAAATCTTGGTAAAGTTTTTCTGTATTTTCCTCAATTAATTGAAATATTTCATAAATAATAGGTTTAAAATCCACATTCTCCCCTTGAGAGTCAACAATCTCAGAGATTACTTTATTTTCTAAGAAATTTTGGAAAACAAGATTTAAATCATAGATATTCACATGAGTTTCCTTAAAAAAATCTAAAAGATGGTGCAAATAACATGCCTTAATATAACTTTCAGAATTTTTAGTTTTCTCGTAAAAATAAAGCAATTGTTTGAATATTATTTTCTCATTTTCCCTATGTTTATTTCCATCTTTATGATCGTCGAATGAACTCCAGTTAAATCCATAATCTATTGCTCGATTTACCGAGTTTGCAATCTCAACATCAATACCTGCTTTTTTTGCCCATTCCGTGTGAACAAACCAATTCGGGATATAAATCACTTAATCGATGTGTAATGCTTATTCAATATTTTAATATAAAAATTTACATCTAATAAATAAATCTTCTTTTCTCTATTCAGTTATATATTATTGAGTTCTTATAGTGGAAAAAAATAAAATAAATAGAACCTTTATTAACTTAGAATTCTTTATATTTTATTATTTAAAATCGGTGATATAAAATGGTAAAAACTAGACACAGATTCCCGAGAGAGGGAGATTTTGTCGTAGGAAAAGTTGTTAATGTCCAATCTCAATATGTATATGTTGATTTACTTGATTATGAGGGTTTACCATCGGAAGATCATGCTCTTGGAATGATCCATATTAGTGAAGTCTCCTCAAGATGGGTTAAAAATATTCGAAATCATGTAAGAATTGGAGAAAGGGTAGTATTGAGAGTTACAAGAGTGGAGCCTAGGAAAGGACATGTGGATCTTTCAATAAGAAGGACAAACTCCGCTCAAAGAAAAACCAAGATGAAGGATTGGAAATATGCGATTAAATTAGAAAATCTCCTTCAGTTTCTTTCGGATGAAGTGGATGAATTATCATTAGAGGATGCATACGAGATGATTGGATTTCCAGTATTAGAATACTTCAATGATAACTATCAAGAAACCGTAGAAGAACTAAAAGAAAATGGTCCGAAAATATTAGAGAATCTGACAGATGCTCCAGAAGAGATTAAAGAAATTTTTCTTAGAATTGTTAATGAAAATGTAGAAATCTCCACGATAAGTATAATTGGAAAATTGAAATTGAAATATATTGATAAAGATGGGGTAGAAAAGATAAAAGAAACCCTAAAAGAAGCAAAAGCAGTGTTAAAAAATCCAAAAGAAACACGAAAACTAAACATAAGTTATATTGCCGCACCATTTTATCGTATAGAAGTAATTTCAAAGGATTACTTAGACGCTGAAGATATATTGTCTGATCTTATTGAAGTAGTTCAGCAAAAAGTAGATGAAAATAATGGTTCATTCGAATTTATTCGAGATTAGAGATAATAACTTTATTGATGTTAATAGAAATGACGAAATATCTAAAAAAATGTAAAAATTGCGATAAGTACGCTCTTAAGAATCCAAAAAATGAATGTCCTTATTGCAGTGGGGAATTGATAAATCCAAAACCCCCAAAATTTTCACTAGTCGACAAATATGCGAAGTATAGATTAGGATATTTCAAAGAGAAATATAAAAAATCCTAACTTAGCCTTATTTACTAATATCTATTTCTTCAGCGATTTTATCAAGAATTAAGATTTTAGCATGAGCTTGAGGTAAATAAGCGAGATCATCTCTTTTGAAGGGACCATAATTTAGTAGATCTACTCCTGCTATGGCAGGACAATGTTCCTTAAATCTTAAGAGTGTGTATTCTATATCTTTATCATTTCTCTCGGGGACTTGATAGTCGATTTCTTTCTCTTGAAGTTTATCAGCAACATCTTTTTCTTCTAATCTAGATCCTTCAGTTAAATTCCCCTCTCGAACGATATGTCTTTCTTCAATTACATTATAAAGAGAATCTTTATTTGTCCATTTACTATCAGAATAAGCTTTTATTTTTTCATACCCTTTAGTTGAACTTACTATGTTTTTATAAAAAACCTTCTCGAATTCTAGTAATTTATCGATTTCTAATTCTTTCAAGTTAAGAGAAAAATTTACTATTTTGATTTTTCTCAGTTTTAAGAGATCTTCTAAAAGGTAATTAAAATTATTGATATACTTTTCAACGAGAATAGTTCCTAATTCATCATGATCCCTTTTAACGTTATTTAGCTCTTCCTGAATCTGTTTGTATTTTTCCAAACTTTCCTCCGAGAATTGAGTTAAATGAACTTTTTCAAATTCTTTTCGCCAATGTTTAAACAGTTTTTCATATTCTATTTTTAAATTCATGGATAAAAAGGACTTATCTGCTAATACATTAAAAAAACGAAAGAACTATTTTAATTTTATTAACAATAGGAAATTAAATAATTTTAGCTACTCCTTTGCTTATTAGAAAGACCGCCATATGATTAGGGATCTTAAGTTTCTCATCTTTTAGATAAGGACCAAAAGTTTTGCCTTTTATTTTTGTTTGAGGAACTTGATTTTCAATAATTTTGATTTCTTGTAAATTCTTTGAGCTTTCAAAAACCAAGGGATCTAAACTCTCATCTGATTCATCAAGAGGAGTAAAGTCTTCCAAATCAGAAAGACTTAATTCTTGTACTTTAAACCCTGTTTTCCCATGCAGAGATCCGGGATATCTGATAAGACGGTGGATATCTATTGTTACAGGCTCATCAATTTCAGCCCCAATCTCATCCACAATTCCTCTCAAAAACTTCTTCCATCTCGTAATTCCAAAATTACTTATATTCCATAGGTTATTTTCATTAGTCAAAATAGTCTGGAAAAAATCATCCTTAGAATTAATAAAACTCTTGATTGCATCTCTATTTATATCGAATGAAGAGATCTTCTCACTTATATAATCATTAGGTTGAGAAAGTAGATTTTCAATTTTTGTTAGTATCTTCCGCGACCATCCCTTATTTTCTCTATTAAAGCCAAAAATGTTTTGGCTTACTTGTTTTAATCCTAAAATCTCAAAAGATATGTTTTGACCCTTCACATAGTCAACCAATTCTCTTCTTTGATCCCCCGATAGAGATCTTATTTTTTCATTTTCGATTTTAAGATGATACCCTCTATGACCCGAGAATGCGATTTTGATTTCATTTTCCTTTACACCAAAATCGGGAAATAAAAAGTCATAGAGAAGCTTTAAAATTTCTTTTTTCGCGATATTCAAACAGTACTCACAGATCCAAGCCAGAGTTTCCACTTTCTTACTATTACATTTATTACATTTATCCGCCATTCCTTTTCCAATCTTTCCACAATCTTTGCATTTCCATATATCATGATCCTTTTTGCACGGAGTATAAAAATGATCTACATCAATATCAAAAATTAGATCACATCCAGTAAATCCTTTTGTATCCATTGTCTTATTACTCGGATTTTGATACAAAGCCCCACTTGAATAGACATGTTGGGGTGATTTTTGTACTAAATATTGTTTAAAATTAGAAGGTTTTTCAAATCCTATATGTCTCATCATGATGTTTTTATTCCAAGGTATAAAAGCAAATTCTCTTTCTTTAAATGAGCTAATTACGGGGATCTCCTTATTCATGTTTTCATAATACGCTTGGAACATTAACTTCAAAAAATTTTCATTATTCACTTTTATCTGTCTTTTTGGATGTTTTTTTGATTTTATTTGATCTATATTGCTTTAACTGTACATAAAATATAGGATGTTGAATATGTTTTTGCTCCTCTTTTTTTTTAGAATAGTATCCTTCTAAACATAATTCATCATTATATTTCTTGGCTTTACATAAATTCAAGGATTTTAATTTAGAACACGAATGAGGGGAGTATTCCTTTTCTTTAGCGAAATTTACTTGATATTCCGTTTTTTCTCTGTCGAAATCTGGTAGTGGAGAAAATATATTAACAATTGTTTCTATAGGATAATCCAAAGCTAAGAGAAAAAATACCAAGTATAACCGCTCATTATGGATCAGATTACTGCCTTCCTTAGCTTTCTGTAAAATTTCTATGACACAAGGGGGAAAGTCTTTCGAGACATTACTATCTTTTCTAAAGGAAATCTCATAGGAATATTCAAATTCTTCTTTTTTCAACTCCCAATATTCTATAATCGTTTCATATAACTCTTTAAAATCACTGATTGATAGCAGATTTTCTTTCAGAGTTTTTTGATTATCCTCCTTAATATTTTTATGAACAGACAATAATTTATCTCGTGCTTGCTCTTGGATTAATCTTGCTAGGCCTCTATGCTCAATGTAGACAAATCCATCATTTAAAACATTATTAACTAGTTTTCTGTTAGCATCTCTGAGTTTAGAAGATAGTTTAAGATAATCCACGAAATGAATTTTAAAATTCGTTTCAAAATGTCTGACTGTCTCTTTTTGCCTATGAATTCTGTAAATTTTAGGATCATTCATATATTGAAAATCTACACCTAAATCTGCACAAATATGATAAAGCTCAAAAGTATCTCCTTTTTCGACTTTATTTTCTAAATCCCTATATACTATTTTTGAGTAGAGATTAGCTATTTTATTTGTGATTCTTTTGTTATTAAGAATGTATAATAAGATTTTCAGCGTAAGATAAGTATATACATTAGATTCGGATTCTCTGTTGTAAGAAAAATACTCCAAATTATCAAAAGCTGCCTTAAAAAACTCTAAAACTCTATCATAAATTTCTTTTTTATATTGTCCATTAAACACATCAGAGATGAATTCAACAGGATCTTTTGAAGCAATTTGAGAGTAAATTTTACCTAAGGAGGGAAGCCACGGATTTCTTTGTATAAGATCCAGAGATATGGTTGCATTTTCGATATAAATTCACCTCTTAGGTTTCTTCTTAAAAAAATTTAAAATGTGAAAGGTAAATAATAGTTAAATAAATTAAGAGTTCAATGATTTAGTAAAGAACAATGGAAGGAATTCTTATTTTTAAAATTCATCCATCTCGTCTTCGTCTTCAAACTCTGTGTCTTCTACCCGAGGAGCGAGGAAATAACTTAATTCTCCCCCCTCCAAAATATTGAAGATCATTTTTAGGGGATGATCCGTTTTGAGTGAAATTTCTAATTTTTCTGTAATTGATGCAATCTTTAATATCGATTTTAAGAACGTTAAAGAATATGCTCCATTGCTGCTTCCGTTCAAATCAGTTTCGATTAAATCATCTAAGTTCAAGCTGTACACCATTTCTCCAATTTGACCGGAAGAATTAAATACTAAACCTTCTCCTTCTGTTGCTTTTATATTTAATATTTCAGAATAGATCTCAGCGTCTTTAATAGCCTCAACTAAAAAATCGGGGTCAATAACCCAACTTGAAGGATATTCAATCGCAAGCAAATTGTCCATTGGAATTTCCTCCATATCAATATCTAATAACGCTAAGCTGAAGGTTCTTTTCTTGGATGTGCCTTCTCTTTGCATAACGATCTTGATCTTATTGTCATTCTCTTTGAAATCTATTTCGATTGAATCATTTGTAGAACTACGCTTAAGGATCTTATCCATATCATCTAAATTTAACCCTACTTTGGTTTCCTTTTCACATTCATATTCATCAAAATCTTCCTTTCTAATAGCAAGTTTCAAAAGACAAATTCTGCTGGGATCCATCGCTGAAATGGTAAATTCATCAGGTGATACCAAGAACTCGGTTTCATCAATTATACTTGATAAAGTTTCAATGATTCCTTTTAAAATCCGACTATTTCCTAATTTTAACTTAAAGCTCATTATTCCGCTCATTTATTCAATTTTTATTTCAGATAATATAGTTAATTAAAATATTCTAATTAAATAAAGTTAATATTAAAGATTTAATAACGGTTAGTTTTTATTATGGAAGTAAATATTTAATGTAAGCTAAATTTTTTTTATTTAATCTAAACAAGATAATTCATAGGAATACAAGATTTTTATGGAAAACCAATACGCAAAACAAAGGATGATTAAAGATATCCAAATGGATGATGTTGAAATTCAAGTTACCGGATACATAAAAGAACACTCTCCTGAGGATAATGAAATCATAGTTGACGATAAGACCGGAACTTTAACAGTTGATATTGGAGAAATTGAAGACTTTGAATTCAATGATGATGATTTAATAAACGTTATTGGAGAAATAAAAATGAACATGGACGGAGAACAAACGTTAAATGCTCAAATAATTCAAGATATGAATGATCTAAATTTCAAGTACTATACTCAACTTTATGAAATTAAAAAAGACTTAATATCCAAATAATTCATTATCTTTATTCGAAATAATTACCTTTATCTCCTTTTGAAAAACAATCAATCCATAAACTTCTGGATCTCTAAACTATAATTATTGGGATCCTTAAAGAAAAAATGATATATTTTGAATTTCTCATTATATTTCGGTTTTCCTGGTATTTCAACTCCCTTCTGTAATAAAAATTGATAGGTCTCATCAACATTTTCTGTTACCAAGGTTAAAATAGGACTTTTTTCCTCAACTGTGATCGGCATATGAGTGCAGAAACCAATCCTACTCATCTGATTGATTGTAAAGATTCTACAAACACCTTGATCTTTGTAAAGGGAGAATCCTAATTTTTTTAAATAAAAATCCGATGTTTTTTCAAGATCTTTCGTCCCTAAGAACGTAATAAACTCGTGATAGTTCATATTTTATTTAATATATATCAACAGTCCTTATATAAGTTTCTTAAGGTCTTTTAGTCTATTTTAGGATAAGCAAAAATTTTTTACAGATTAACATTTTCTCAATGTAAGGTAAATGAGCATTTTAACGGAGTTTAAAAATGGTTGAGTTTTGTCCAGAATGTGGCAGCATCCTAAGAAAGACTACAAAAGAAGGAGATATATATTTAGTCTGTAGATGCGGTTATGAGGAAAAGGAAGAGATTGATGAGGAGGAAGTTCAGAAAGAAGTGGAGAAGAAGAAAAAAGAGTTGGATAAGAAGTTTATTGTGGTGAAAAATGAAGATAAGATAACTGTAAATCCTACAGTGTCAAAAGAATGTCCAAAATGCGGCCATAATGAAGCAGAGGCGTGGCAAGAACAAACAAGAAGTGCGGATGAAGGAAGTACCAGTTTCTTTAGGTGTACAAAATGTAAATATACCTGGAGAGAATATTAATCTTAGGGAATAAAGTTATTTTAATCTCTTTTTGTTAAAATTTTTTTCAGAGTAAATTTAAAGAACATACCCTCAAATTCATTTAATATCTCTTCTAAATCATATATTCATTCGAGGCTTGTTATCTAATCTCATAAAAAAGCATAGATTAGGTTTATAATTAGAAAGAATAAATCATTTAATATATACAATACAAAATGTGAAAAATCTAATTGAAAATTATTTAGATGCCTAAGAAGAAATATAACAACAAAAAATTATTATAGTCTGACTTTATATTATTGATACAAAATATCTTTATGACGTCAAATTACGACAGAATTAAATAAGGATTTGCTTGATGAAATATTATCTCTTCCCTCAGATTTACGTCTTAAATTAATAGATAAATTATTAAAAAGTCTTAATCTCCCTATTGAAAAAGAAATTGATGAATTATGGGCAGAAGAAGCTGAAAGACGAGTTTCTGAAATTGATTCTGGAAAGGTTAAACCTATTTCAGGAGAAGATGTTTTTAAAGAAATTCGTAATCGATTTGAAAAATGAAGTTCAGTTTCCATCCTCTGGCGGTAAAGGAATTAAATAAATGCATTTATCCATATCAAAGAATCATTATGAATTTAGCCTTTTCTTTATCATTTCTCTCATCTCTTTACTTGCCTGTTTGAATTCATCAACCAAATCATCCGGTAATTCTTTCGAAAGACCAAAACATTGTTTTATTTTTTCAAAATTGCTTTGACTATCTAATAATCTTGAAAATGGTCCTGAAAAAGTATATCCGTATCCAAAAGATAAGGATATCATTAAAGCTCCGGATAAATTCTTTCAAAAAAGACATCAGAAAATAGGTATGGAATATAAAAACTAATATGATTGAGAGAAAAGAGAATCTAAAATATTGGGTTATATGTTCTAATTGTTATCATCAATTCGAACTAGAAGACTTAGGGTATTTTATAAATCCAGAGAATAACGGTTTAAGTGGATTTTGTCCATATTGTGGTTGGATTGAATTCATGAAAACAAGTGGTTTACCTCTCTGGATCCCAAAATTGACAAAATTTTAAAAGAGGGGGCCGAGAAGGTTTATCCATATCCAAATGAGGAAAGCATAATTCAAATGCCAAAAAAAGAACTCTCTTCTTTAAGAAAGAATTATTTAGCAGGTAATGGAGTTTGGAATTCAAATAGAGGACCAAGAAGTAAAGAATTTTAAATTTTATTGAAAGTGTGTACTGATTTCCAAGACACCAATAGAATTTAATCAAAAACATTCAAAAAACACCTAATAGAGTGAAAAGAAATGTCAAGCAAAATATCTGAATTGGAATCCCTTAATGATCTAAAAGTTGACTTAAAACCAGAGAAAGTGAGAGTGATTGAGAAACTATCTCAATCTTTTGATCTTTCCCCTGAAAGTTTTATTTCATTGATCATTTCTAAAGAATTGAAGTTTATAGAAATGCAATTAGAAAATGAATCTTATGAATTATTAGAAGATTATTTCAAGGAATCTAAGTTAAGGGATAATTTATTGAAACTTCTTAAAAATTAATTGAAACATTAAATAATAAACATATTTTCTCCTTTTTTTTTCTTATTATCAGTACTTGATTCAAC
Source organism: uncultured archaeon (assembly GCA_964653985.1). GTDB lineage: Archaea > Asgardarchaeota > Lokiarchaeia > Sigyniarchaeales > SOKP01 > CAZZIC01. The sequence continues at coordinate 28,280 of CAZZIC010000003.1, forward strand.
CGACAAAAATCAAATTATTAACTAAATTATAACATAAACTATTAAATAAAGAGTGTGAAACTTATGGATAAAAAAACTAAATTAATAGACAAAACTAAGGCTCTAAAAGAAGAATACTCTCCTAAAGAATTAAAATCAATCATAAGTTATATGGAAAATCCAATACATCAACTTATAGCTAAAAAATTACTCTTAGAAGATGATTCCCTATTGGACCCGGATCATTCCTCAGAATAAAATTTTTCCTTAAGATCTTGGAAATTTTTTGATAGTATAGATGTAATGGAGGGTTTTAAAGGGTTAAAAATAAAAATGAAAAAGATTTTGTTTATATCTCAATTATCTTTTAATCAAATACCACTTTTTTTAGTTATGAGTGTGAATCAAAACCAATTATCCATTTTTTTTTGAAAGTCGAATAATTCAGATTTTAAGGCTCCTTTTTTAAATTCTTGAATCATTGATTTTCTTAAAATATAATTGTTTATCGAAAGATTGTCTAAGAAAAAATTTGATTGAGTTTTAAACTCCCTATCAATTAAGTTAGAATTGAATAAATTATTGTTTTTCCTTTCCATCAATTTTTTTTTCTGGATGTTACTGTAATCAGAGAGATTTACTTTAAGGAAATAATAAGTATCAGGATTGAAAACCCTTGCTTTATGTTCTCTTAATCTTGCTTTTTCCTCATTAGATATTGTTTTCCTAATTATTCTTGGAGGTTCTTTATTTACACCGATTATATTTGAACCTGTAAGAGGTAATAAGACAGAGGAAGCAGGAGTTTTTGGATCGTCGACATGAGAAATGATTTCTCTTCTTATATTAGTAGAATATAATATGGTATCGTTTATTCTTTCAAGATCCTCTAATTCTCTTAATATTGCCCTAGCTCTTGATATTTTTGGCTTAGTTAGAGATGATCCCTCAAAATCAAGCCAAAAATTGAACCTTTCCTTTTTAATTGATTCTCTAACTATTTTTTTAATTTGATTTATACCTAATCTTAGTGATATTGGAACAAAAATTGGTTTATTATTTCTAAAACTAAAAATCTCATAAACTTCATCAATGAACTTTAGGTAATGATCAAACTTAATTATTTTTTCTTTACACTTCTTTTCAGAATCATATCTTTCTATTTTAATATTAGGAATTAATAATATTGGGTTTGAGAAATTGTAATAATAATCTAAATAACCAGAAATGTTACTTATAGATTGAAATTCATTAAAGGGATTAAAATTAAAAGTTAAGGAAAGTATGAATGGATAATTTAATTGCCAATTTCTAATACTGAATAAACGTTTAATTTGTTTATCATCTGATTCATTCAATATTTTCTTAAGTGATTTAAGTCTTATCGATTTCGATCTTTCAATAACTATATTATCGAACTCTTTTTTATATTCATTTAATAAATCTATTGTTAAACTTTTTGAATCTAATACTTTTATAGGTCTTTCAATATCTAAATTTCCGAATTTGAATCTTTTTACATTAAATAATGAATTATCATCAAATATGGATTCTTTAATCTCAATATCTTTTGGCATAATCCTTCTTTATTATTTTTATTATTCTGTTTATAATATTGTTTTTAATCCGGAATTTTGATTTCTTAATCTTTTCTAATAATTTTATTGCTTCATGATGTAAAATCAGATCATGATTTACTGTTAAGAATTTTAGAAATCCTACTGTACCTTTAAGATTTTTCGTTAAGTTAGGGAAATTCTTCACAAAATAATTTCTTGCCCATTCTTCATCTAGGATAACTATGAAATCTTTGTTTAAATATTCAATGATATAGGCTATAACTATTGCTTCATGCTCTCCTTTTTTTATTTCTTTTATTGATAAAAATGGTTCAATTATTTTTTCATAGTTATAGTACTTAAAAACACTAACATAATATTCAAAAGGTTGGTTAATGTAATTAAAATTTTTAGATAATCTAATTTCTCTTTCAATTATTTTCCCTGTGAGGTAAACAAATTTATCATATTTCAATAGTTTGATCAAAGTTTTAAATTCTTTGATATCATCCAAAAAACAAATAAAGAAACTACTATCTGCTACTATACTAGTTTTCCTCATAATCTATCAATTCATTATACCTTTTCTCAGTAATAAAGCCTTTAAAAAATAATTTTTTAGCGAGTCTTTCTTTTATTGGGCTTGAAAGTATTTCAGATGATACTTTTGACTTTTTTTTATATTGTTGATAAGTTATGTAAATTAAAAGTAAAAGCTCATCCACTCTTAATTTATCATATAATTCTCTAATCATTTTCATAGCTCCCATCATTTTCAAGAATCTTTCGGATTCCTTATTTTCTTGAAAGATCTTTTCATAGTATCTTTTACCGTGTTCAGTTAGAGATATTTTACCATTTTTAATTCGGATTGAATCGATATGATATACCGGATCCTCAAGAATTTCCTTTAAATCTGGAGAATATGGACCATAATAGTGTTTTTGAAAATTAATGATTTTATTAAAGATAGGATTAGTTCTAGATAAAATAAATAATTCTTTTTGTAAATGAATTTTAGAAGGAACTGGATTATCAACTACTCCCAGTAATAATATGATATACCTTTCTATTATTTCAGTTTCTTCTTCAATCATTTTATTCTATCATTTTCTTATTTTTAATTATAGATTATATAAATTATAATAGATTATGGATTTTTTAAATTATCATTTAAAAAGTTAATATTTAAAATTTTCAATTATCTTGTAATCTCGATATCCAACTTCTATTAATTCATGGGTATTAAGGAATTCCTTCAAGGATTTGAAAGTATCTTTCAAGGATTCTCTTGAACTTGACTTGGTAGTTAGGAAGAATGCTGTCCTTAACTCATCGCATTCATTAATTTTTACCTAAAAGAACAGTTTTACGAAGATTAGATTCTACCTGCCATTATGAGTAATTTTTTCATCTAATCCAAAATTAATAGTAGAGTATATCAGATACGAAAAAGAAGGGCTTATCTTAAATCAGGAGTATAGTATAATATAATTTGAAGAAAGAAGTAAAAAACAAATTTAAAAGAAGAATTAGGACAAAACTTCAAGAATCTTTGTTAATATTCTTGCTTTACCGCCTGTGCTTTGTAAGAGTGTTTTTCCACAAACTAAGCATTCCACATCAGTTGCGGCACATCCGAAAACAATTTGTTGATTTCCACAATTCAAACATTTAACTCGTAAAAATCTACTTTTTGGTTGGGGGATTAACTCTTTTTCCTTAACTTTTTTTGCCATTTTATTCACCTTATGCTTGTAATTCTAGTTTTTTCACTCTGTAGGCCTTACCGTAATGTTTTTTACCACAGTCAGGACACTCCAGAACAATTTGGGACTTCTTATTTACCTTTGCGTTCTTATGAAACCTTTCTTTAGGAAAAGAACCATATCCTTTCCTCTTTCTCTCAAATCTTCGCCATCCTTGTGCTAATTTCTTTCTTTCCCGTCCCTTTTTATACAAGGAAACCGTATGTTTTGTATGTTTCCGACAAGTAGGACAATAAGTGCGGCGATATCTAGGATATTTCATGATATTTCACTATAGTAATTTTTTCTATTTTAATAATTATATACATACTTAAGTTTGCGATAAATTTTAAATTTTATTAGTTTTGAAAGAAAGAACGCATCAAGCTCTTAAGAACTGCATAATAATAAACAATTTAAAATATACTATCATACTTTTATTAAAAATTGAAAATGAGAATATAGAAACCTATGTTTAAAGAAAAATTCAAAAAGGGAATAATTAGTGCCCGAGATTTCAATAGAGAAGATATTGAATATATTCTCGGTAAAGGGCGAGAGATGATTTCTGTGAAAAATTCAGAGGTTTTAAAAGGAAAAATTCTCGCAACTTTATTCTTTGAACCGTCAACCCGAACAAGACTGAGTTTTGAATCCGCAATGCATAGATTAGGGGGGAATGTTATTGGATTTCAATCAGCAGATGTCTCTTCAACAAAAAAGGGGGAAAGTATAGCGGATACCATCAGAACAGTGGAAAATTATAGTGATTGTATTATAATCAGGCATAATCAAGAGGGAGCCGCTCGTTTAGCATCTCGATTCTCTAAAATACCAGTAATTAATGCGGGTTCTGGAAGTGGAGAACATCCAACACAAGCTCTCTTAGATTTACTCACAATTAAGGAAGAGTGTAATACAATTGATGGATTAAATATCGGTATCATGGGTGACCTGAAATATGGAAGAACAGTACACTCACTCTCAATTCTCTTATCCAATTTTGATGTCAACATATTTTTCATCAGTCCTGAAGAATTGATGATTCGAAAACGATATAAAGAGTTTCTGAGAGAAGAGAAAAACTTAAAATTTGAAGAGATTACTAAATATAGAGCTGTTTTAGATATTTTAGATCTTCTATACGTAACACGCATTCAAAAAGAACGTTTTGTTGATGTCGAGGAATATGAACGCGTAAAAGGATTTTATGTGTTCAAAAAAGAAGACTTAGCAAAAACCAAAGATAATTTTAAGGTAATGCATCCCCTTCCCAGAATAAATGAAATCTCACCAGAAATCGATGATTCTCCAAAAACTATATATTTCGAACAGACGGGTTATGGATTACATCTGAGAAAAGCGCTCTTAGCGGAATTGCTAGCAGATTAACATATTTTTTAAAATTAATTTTATATTCTTTCTTTATTGTGCTTATAATATTTCCTTACAGAATTCAAATGTATTAATACCCGATTCTAAAACCGCATTAATAACGTTATTAAGCTTTCGATCCTCATTTTCTGGTGAAATACTAAAGAGAGTCCCTCCATTTACCAGATCATCAAATTTTTTGAATAAGGAAATCCTTTTCTTTAAGGGTATAGCACCGTGAGGATTCATAAAGTGATGAGAATAATTTTTTTTATTGTCAAGAGAGATCTTGGTTTTATTCCATGAGGTTTTTAAATAATCTCCATAGTGAGGTTGTGTCAGTACATAATTTTCTTGATTTTCTCGATTTTCTTCATTAATATAATTTTTCATGAATTCCAAAATATCTAAGGCAAATTTTTCACTCTGTTTTACTTTCTCCAATTCTATACCACAGTGAAATTTAACGGCGCTATTTAATCCAAAAAAACTAATAGATTTTAGAGCTCTTTTATAAATCTCTTCTTTGGAATCCCATAAGATTTGATTAAAAACTGATTTCCGAGCTGAAGAATCACCTTTCTTTTTAAGAAATATTATTTTATGTGTAAAGAATTCAAAAACATTATCAATTTTTTGTCTTAAGAGGGTGAAAAACAAATCGTCGTTTTGTTTTGCTTTCAAAGCTATTAGAAATAGATTAATTAATATTTTATCCAACACAATTTGATTTTGTTCTTCAGTAATCTTTTGAGGTTTAACCAGCGAAGAATTTGTTATATTATCGGAGTTTGTGAACAGAATATTTCTTCCTGATAAATTACTAGCTAAATCACTAAAGGAATCAGATTGTTTCCCATTCTTAAGAAAGTGATGATCGAATATCAGTAAAAAGCGATTCTTTTCTTTTCCAGAACAATCCAAATTTTTAGCAGGTTCGATAAATTGTCTTGAAAACTCCAAAGAGTCCAGGTTATAATCTACAGTTCCAGTTTCATTATTTCTGCTATGAGTAAAATCAAGTCCAATATGATTATTCCCGTAAAGAGTGGTATTGAAAACTCCATTCTGAACTTTGATTAATTTAGTTAAATATTTTAAAGCCTCATTGTCAGAAAAAGGACATATAGAAAGGATATCTCGAGAAAAATTTCTTAAAATGATATCTTGTCCAAAATAAGCAAATAAACAGTTTATTCTTTTGAAAAACGAGAAAATTAATAGGCTCAAGTCTTTAAAATTTTCTACTATTAGTTTGGTAGTGGATTTATTTATTGGATTGGATAATTCATTTAGTATTGTATTTGTTTCAAGGAAGATACTTAAAGGTTTCAAATGCCATGTGTTTAAATTGAGTAGAGCAATTTCACCCGATAAGAACAAATCAGAAAGATGATGTGGCAGCAAATTCAATAGAAGAAATTGTTCTGAGGATTGTGAGCCTAATATCCGCAAGAAAGATTCTGGAGAATAAGATGGTTTTTCAAACAATTTGAAGACATCATATGGCGGGGTACCCAATCTGGTAAGGTTTTTTCTATATTCTTCATATCCCATCTCTACCAAAATACTGTTAATATATTCTCTCATCAATGGTGCTGTAAAATATTCAATATCAAGTTTTGAGATCCGCTTTTTAATTTCTTTAGTAGCCTTTTTTGCCAAGTAGGTGTTCATTTTTCCCTCTTGAATTAAATAATTCTCAATTTTGTTCATATTAAGAGGTTCAATTGAATATTTCGAAGTCCGAATCATTATTGTTTTTTGGTCATTTAAAATGATTTGTTCCATAGAAAGCATTTTTTTTAAAATCTGTTCCCCCAAACTGGTTAAGGAGTATCCGCGATTTGTTGATCTTATTAATTCTTGATCTTTTAGAGCTTTTAAATGAAAGGATAGGTTAATAGAATGTGATTCATTCTTTAACACTTTTTTTTCAATAAGAGAATATGATAATGGAACTTGACTATTAATCAATAATTTTAAAATATCAATTCTAATCTTTTGACCTAAGGTCTTTAAGTATTTTTCTAAGATTGAAGAAATTTTGTCGGAACCCATAACCATTTCTATTAAATTATTAGAGATATAAAATGTATTGATTTCTATTGTATATAAAATATGCAAGTCAAATATATAAAATTTAGGAATTAATCAATCTGGGAGGTTAAAGAAAGATATTATAGGAGTGATATCTTTTATATGTAAAATCAGATCTGCTCTATTTGAATTGACAGATTCTAAGTATGAGTAAAATACTAAAATTAGATTTAACCAACTAAAAGCATCAATCCTCATAGAATTTGTAGAGGATATATAACTTAACTTATAAGAATTAAAATAAAAATCAGAGTAAAAAGATATTAATGAAGCAAAAACAAATATTTAAAAAATAATTAACGAGCTGAAACTGCTATTCTTTCTATCTCGTCCTTTCGCTTAATAGCCTTTGATTCTTGGCTATTTTGGGCCGCTAATAATAGTTCTTTCGCAACATTTTCCCCAAATGATCTGATTGTGGAGTGTGATCTGGTACCAATTGCTTGAACGAGATACTTGATTGCCAAGTCAACTCTTCTCTGAGGCGAGACATCTACCGCAGAACTGTAGCTAATGCCTCCTTGGGCAATCTTCGTTGTTTCTTCGCGAGGCGCTGCGTGACATATCGCATCTATTAAAACTTGTATAGGGTTGTGGTCAGTTTTAGCATCGATAAGAATAAATGCATTTTTAACAGCTTTCAATACATTATTTTTCTTTCCAGCATTGTGCGAACTTTTTTTACCTTTAATTTTGCTGCCAATAAATCCGGGCGCAAGCAATCTATTAACTAATCTCTCAACAATGCTCACATATTTAGTTTTCCAAAATGCTTTATGCTCATGTCTCCCATGGGAATGGGGTACGATGATAGGTTTTAAATTGATATATTTTTCAAGAGCAATATCTCTAACTTCGACACCTTCAAAAGACCATCGGTTAAATAATTTGACATCTTCAAATTTTTGACTCAATGTAATTACCTCCTTTATCTTATTGGCTTCTCTTTAATGCCTCTTATCAAGGCTTCCAAGGACACACCATTTACCTTAACTACTTTCCATCTTACTCCCGGTAGATCGCCTACAGCTCTCCCCTTAGCCCCTCCAATACCTTCTACAATTACTCTATCATGCTCATCAATGAAGTTTAATGCTCCATCACCAGGAAGAAATGCGGTAATTGATTTCCCGTTCTTCTTTAATTGAACGCGTACACACTTTCGAATAGCTGAGTTAGGCTGTTTACTTTCACGTCCTACTTTTGCTAACACGATTCCAGAAGCCTGAGGTGCACCTTCTAACGGATCAACCTTTTGTTTCAACTTGAGCTTCTTTCTCTTATATTTTGTTTTACTCCATCGAAATTTCTTTCTGTTTTCTTTAAGTTTTCTCGCTGCGTATAATCCTTTCGGCATATTTCTCACTAACTTTTTCGATTAAATTATGTTGTATTTCAATATAATTATTTATATAACTTAAAATTTATGAACACATTATTTATAGGGTGAATTTCACACTCATAGCCATTTTAAATTATATATGAATAATGTTGACCATTATTCCATTTTAAGTAATGACAGGGTAAACGGCTTTTAAGATGGGGTTTTATTGGCTAATTTTTAGTATTTATGATGACATTATCAACTTCAAAATGCCTGGTGACTAATCGCTTCACCTTACGAATCATAGATCCATTTTTCCCAATCGCTTTACCGCGATCTTTTGGTGGAACTGAAATGATCACAGTCTTTCTTCCATTCCTACTCTCCTTAATTTCAATATTTTGAACCTTTATTGAATTTTTCGTCGTGTTAAATATGTATTGAATAAAAGTATTCAAATCATCAGAATAGGGGATTACATCAATCTTTTTATTAAGTTTGGACATGAGATCCTTTACATGTTCTCCAGATCGGCCAATAGCTTTTCCAACATCTTCTTTCTTCACTAAGAAAATAATTATCTCGGAACTGTCTTCAGGTGATTCATAAATTAAACAGTCTTTTATGATCGCCCCGGAGATATTGTTAAATAGTGAAATTAATTCCATCGATTCTCTATCGAGTTTAAAGTCTTTCTTTAACATTTTAAAAATCAAGTTACAGTTTTTTTATTTGTTTGGTAGTTAATTTATTTGTAAATAGTTTATGATTTAGTTTTTAGCTCTTGTAGATCGCTATCTCCATAATCATGTATACCCAAAATTGAAATCATATAGGGTTTAGCACATGCTAGTCCTAAATCCCATGAGGAACCTTTATATCTATGAATGAAAACTTTTTCTTTTTCATCTAGTAATGAATTATAGTGATTCAATTTATCCTCAAGAGTTTGAGGGCAGTTTCTTGCTATAATAAGCATTTTATGGGGATTTCGACGTATCTCTCTTAAAACTTGGTTTTTTCCATAAATAACTTTCCCCGTATTGAGTGCGACTTTGATATTCGTGTCAATGTCAAACTCTTTTTCTTTTTTCCGTTTGAAATATTCTTCTTTTTTAGCCATAATTCTTCAAGTTAACTGTATTAATTGTTCGAATAATAAGTATATAAAAAAATATTTCATTATTTTAATTTTTTATGCTATTTCGTGCTATTTTTACTAAATTTAAAATCAAATCTAACTACTTTAAATTTTTTATTTCCTAATAATGGTCTAGAATTGTTATTTTATAAACTTTATATGGATTTTCCAAATTTCTTGGAAAATTAAGTTTATTCCAATTATAGACTCTCATATTAGAAGTGATGTTTTATATTCTTGGAAGGGTTTTTAAAAAAATTGTTTAAAATCAAAAATCTTAGTCGATAAGTCCAAAAACATATACCATAGATTACTAATCCTAATTAATAAACTAAGTGATTTTAGAATCGGGGTAATATTTAGATCTCCATTCTTGAACCTTAGGATTCATTATTCTTTTAAATAAAGGGGGGATCAAGGCGACTAAGACCATTCCGGCATATCCAGTAGGAAGCTGTGGAGCATTTTCCCAGTGTCTTAGCAATTGATATCTCCTCCCGGGTTTATAATGGTGATCTGAATGGCGTTGTAAGTTAAAGAGAAACCAATTAGTTATTCTTTCGCTTGAATTCCACGAATGATAGGTTTGTACTCTTTCGTACCTGCCATTTTCATTTTTCTCTCTAAAAAGGCTGTAATGTTCTAAATAATTTATATTTTCCAACAGAGTTATTGCTATAAAACTCTGCAATAAAAAGAAGAGCAGTCCTAACAATCCAAAAATCCACCAAAATATGAAGATAATAATAATTTCTATTAAAATATAATGAAAAACTCTATTTCTTAATATCGAAACTCGAGATTGATTCCTTTTCGCTTTTTTTTGCTCAAATTTCCATGCACTTTGAAATGCGCCAAAAACAGTTTGAAACCAGAAAGAATAAAAGGATTGATTATTTTTGGCTGTTGCGGGATCTTCTGGAGTAGCAACAAATCTATGGTGCCCCGTGACATGTTCAATACTCCAATGGGTGTACAAAGTCCCTGACAATATTACTCGAGCTAAAAATGGTTCAAATTTCTTATTCACTCGATGTTCTAATTCGTGAGAGATATTTATACCCATCACACCGCTATTAATTCCTATTGAAAGGGTAATTCCAATAAATTCCAATAAAGAGAGGGTGTTTGTCTGTACTATATAACCGCCCCATAATATAAAACCGATTGTAAAAGGTGCTCCAAGCCATGTTAAAACTCTAAATGATATCTTCTCCTCTAATTTATCCTCAAGTCCTTTCGGGGGATTATTAGTGTTAACACCAACAATAAGATCTAAGAGGGGAACGATTCCAAAAACAAATAAAGGTGTTAAAAAAGTGAAAATTCCGCCTAACAAATATCCAAGAATAATGGAAACGGGGACTAGATATACAATAGAGAATGGATAGGCTTTTATTGTCATAATTTGATAAAAAAATTTATTTTGAATCTACTAAAAAAGAATAGCCCTCAGAAGTTTTTCAAAATAATTCGAATATTTTATAAAATTTTTCCTAAAATATCTTATAATTGATCTTTTTTCTTAGAAGCAAGATCAAATGATTTTTGATAATAATGTCTCTCAATATTGATTGAGGAGGATATTTAGATATGATACCTTAGGGGATGAAAAAAATAAAGATATAAAGAAAATTATTCAAAACTATGTAATATCACATCAAACTAAAAATAAAAATAATAATAATAATAATAGAAATTAAAAAATAGACTACTCTTTATTTTTCTTTAAAATTTCTAAATTCCGATCGAGATCAAATTGGATTTTGGTCCTACCTGTACCAATGGGGGTTATCTGTCCGACGATTACATTTTCAGGGATACCTAATAACCTCTCTTCTTCACCGTAGATGCCCGCATCTAACAATTGATTCACTGTGACTTCGAAAGCAGCTCTAGCGAATACGCTCGATTTGGAACCTGATATACCATGCCTACCAATTGACTGAATAGTTCCCGTTTTACACATTAAATCGGAGAGAATTAATAAATGTCGTAGATCAACATCTAGGCCCTGTTGCTCTAAAACCTTAATAGCTTCGTTGATAATTAAATTTCGAGCAGCTTCAATACCAAACAATTTTTCTACTTCATGCATATGATTAGATACAGTTCTTGTTGCATCAACACCATCAACTTGCAAAACACCAGATAAATTTGTCCCTTCTGTTTTAATTACCCATTCCTTATTGTTATCAGCAGGTGTTAAAAGCCCTCTTTTTATTCCTCTCACACCTTTTACTACTTTCTTAAGAATCTTCTCTCTTAACTTTTGTAAACTTTGTAAATCTTCAATGCCCGGATCGATTATAATAGAACTTCCTTCTCTTTTAATAGTACCTTTCTTTTTATAGCGTTTCAATATATCGGGGATATCATCAATATCGATGGCTTTTTTTTCGCAAATCTCTGGAATTAAATTAATAATAATATCATAATTTACGAAATCAAGGTCCACATCATGAGTTATTTGTTCAATTCGGATTTGTTCAATTCTATTATGAACTTTAATTGCTTCATCTTCATCATCCCGATGATCTTCATCTAAGTACACTGTCATCTGAGGGGTACTCGGAAATCGTCTTGCGTCAACAATCTCAATTAACCTTGGTAATCCTTGAGTAACTGAAAATTCCTCAACCCCTGCATAGTGGAACGTTCTTAATGTCATTTGTGTACCTGGTTCGCCGATTGATTGTGCTGCGACAGTTCCTACTGGTTCAGAAGCTTCAACAATAGAGTTGTTATAGTTTACATATATTTTATTTATTAAATATTGCAATTGTTCTTCTTCTAATTCCACATCTTTTATCTTCTCTCGTAATTCAACGATAAGATCATGTGGGATTCCATCTTCTTCCAATTCTTCAATATATTCTTCCTTTAATTCTTGAGTTACTTTAGACATTATTTAATCACCATCTCCAAATTTATCTTCTCTCCATTCTTTATACTGTTTTGTTATCGAGCCCCGCCAAACAGCATTTTTTCCAGTTTCTTCTTCAAAAAGTTGTTGCATTTCTTCTTCGGATAATTTTCCTGTTTTCTTTTTCTCTGATTTTTCTTTTGGCTTCTCTTCTGGTTCCTTTTCAATTTCTTTCTCTTTTTGGGCTTCCTTCTTTTTTGCTTTAGGTTTTTTCTTTTTAGGTGCTTTCTTTTTGACTTTTTCTTCCTTCTTTGTTTCCTTTTCTTTCTTTAAGTTTTTTCTCACTTCATCGATATCCAAAGCTTGAGCTTCAAGTAGTAGTACATCTAAGTTAACTGCTTCTCCATGATCTGTTTGCTGCGGATTAATGGAGTCATCTCCATATCTGAATTGAATAATATTTTTATCTGAATTTCGTACTGTGCCGTCATTTTCTACGACCATATCTTGTAATGCATTGACAAGACGTCGTTGCATGTATCCGCTTGTTGAGGTTCTTACAGCTGTATCTACGAGCCCCTCACGACCTCCCATGGCATGGAAAAAGAATTCTGCGGGTTTTAACCCTTCTCTATAAGAGGAAGCCACGAATCCTTTTGCTTTGGGACTTAAATCATTTTCTTTGAAATGAGGGAGCGTCCTATTAGTATATCCTCTATTAATTCGTTCCCCCCTGATTGCTTGTTGTCCTACAACGGCGGACATCTGACCCAAGTTTAAAATATTTCCTCTTGCTCCTGATTTAGTCATAATAACAGAATGGGCTTCATCTCCGATATAATCGGCGGCAACTTGTTCAGCACTTTTTCTAGCATCTGCCAGCACTTGTCTGATTCTAAGCTCTAACGTTTCTTTCATTGATCTACCAGGAGCTCTTTTTAATACACTTGTATCGTTTTCATAAAACGCCTTTATCAACTTATTACATTCACCAGTTGCATCATCCAAAACCTTTTGGATCTCTTGTCTCGCTTCTCCTCTCACATATACTTCATCTAAACCCATGGTCATTCCATTTTGTCGGATGACATATAATAACATCTTTGTTGCATTATCTAAAAATGCTCGACCAACCGCATTTCCATGATCTTTGATTATTCTTTGTAAAATACTATTAGATTGCATCGCTCCAAAAGAATTTTCATCGATTGTTCCCGTAATTAATTCTCCATTTTTTATCCTTACAAACGCATCAAATGGGCAATCTTCCTCATCACATTCTTTTCCGGGTTCGGAATAACATCTTTTACAGAATTTAGAACGAACTTGGAGATTCAAATCATCTGGAAAAAGAGTGCTAAATATTTGTTTTCCCGAATATCTTGCTTCTGGATCCGAAACAACGGGATCCATTTCAGACAGATCAAAATTTGGATACATATCAAAAATTCCCCCCATATATAAGAGTTTTAATGTATCTTTTTTATTATAAATAGAATCCTTGCTTGTAAACTGGAATACGCTTGATATGAAATCTTGAATTCCACCAACAATAGGGCCTCCAAATCGAGGAGATAAGATATGTTCTTGTACTTTTAATAACAATTCAGCTTCTGTTCGAGCCTCTTCACTTTGAGGTACATGTAGATTCATTTCGTCTCCATCAAAATCTGCGTTGTAAGGAGGGCATACTGTTAAATTCAATCGAAAAGTCCTTCCGTCCATAATTTTAACTTCATGTGCCATAATCGACATTCTATGCAAGGAGGGTTGACGATTAAAGAGTACTAAATCTCCATCATTCAAATGTCGCTCAACCGTGAAACCGGGTTCCAGCATATCGGCAATAATTTTTCGATTCTTGACATAGCGAAGATCAATTCTTCTTCTGTCATTCCTGATAATATAATTTGCTCCAGGATGATTATTAGGTCCATTCAGAACCAGTTGTTTCATCTCTTCAATATTCCAATCATTAACATTAGTTGGGATAGTTAGGATTCTCGCGATATCTTGGGGTACTCCTACTTCGTTAATACTAATATAAGGATTGGGTGATATAACACTTCGAGCGGAGAAATCAACTCGTTTTCCACTTAAATTACTTCTAAAACGCCCCTCTTTTCCTTTTAATCTTTGAGTTAAGGTTCTTAAAGCTCTTCCCGATCGATGTCGCGCTGGAGGTATGCCTGAAACTTGGTTATCAAAATATGTGGTGATGTGATATTGTAAGAGTTCCCATAAATCTTCTACAATTAGATGTGGAGCTCCAGCATCAATATTTTCTCGTAATCTCTGATTTATACGAATAACATCCACTAGCTTATGCGTTAAGTCATCTTCTGATCTGATTCCACTGTCTAAAGTAATAGATGGTCTCGCACATACAGGTGGGATGGGCAAAACGGTAAATACAACCCATTCGAGCCTTGCATTTTTAGGTGATATCCCCAATATTCGCAAGTCAGCGTCAGTCACTTTTTTTAAGCGTTCCCGAATTTCTATAGGAGTTATTCTGCGTGATCCTTTGTCTTCTTCCTCTTCATAGAACGTGGTAGGTTTTTCAATTATTATTTTTTTCTTCTTAGCTTGGCAGTGGGGACAAACCTTATTCTTTCTAGCCTTCTTAAAGACCGCTTTCGTAGCATCTTCATGTCCTTCGTGGAAAATCTTCCTATGTTTTCGCTGTTCTTGTCTAAATTTCTCTTTTTCTTCTTCGGAAAGCATTAATCTGGAACATTCTGGACATATAGAACGAAGAACTTTTAAGACCTTTTTGGCATAACCAACATGTATAACTGGTCTTGCTAATTCTATATGACCGAAATGACCCATACAATTACTCACAAGATTCCCGCAAGTCTGACATCTTTGTCCAGGTTCAATAGTTCCTAATCTCTGATCCATTAATCCAGAAGGAATAGGTAATCCATCTTCGTCGTATGTATCGGCTGTAATAATACGCGCCGATGACATCTTTCGAATCTCGTCAGGGCTAAGAAGACCAAATTTGATCTTCTCGATCATTTTAGTTCGGGTAAATGTGTAGCTCATAGTTTTTCCTCTAAATTTTTATTTGTCAAAATATTATTTTTAATTCGAAAAGAAGTGTAAATCATCATAAATGCAATATCCTCTCTTTTTGACTTTAAAGTTGAAAAAATTAGCACTTCACTTCACTATATTAGTTTTTAATACAACAAAAGTTAAAAATTTTTTGGTTTTCCCAAATTTTACTAAGGTAATTACCTAAAAATACTAATGGAAGTAAGTTGACTTGGAAATAAATTTAGGTTTTACTTCTTTATATAATAAATTCATGAGATCTAAAATATCTTACTTAAAATTAATGTAAGAATTTAATGATATGAAATATTTTAAAGTGTGATGGTTAATAGTATTCTCTCTAAAGTAGTTAAAACAAAGGTTTTTACATTTTGTGTGCAAATTATAGCCCTTAATTTGCTAATTTATGTTTTTAATTATAGTTTTATTATCGATTTTAATGAGGAAATTACTTTGGAGAGAAAGTATATTATTCAATTTCTCGCTAATATGATAGCGTTTACAGAGATAAGGGGATTGATCTTAATATCGCTTTCTTGGATCTTGATCGGGATCTTTCCTGTTATCATCTTTAAAAACTACCAAAAAGTCATTTACATGAATATATTAACCTTATTTATACCAAGTTTTTTTTTCTATGTTTTTCTTAGTAAATACTCTAAGAATTACTTCATTCTCAAATTTCCTATTTTATTTTTGAACACAATTCTTTTGGGAATAGTTTTATTACTGACATCCGTTTCTCTCGGATTTATACGTCTTAAATTAAGCAGATCTCAAAAAGCAGATCAGAGAAAAGATTTAGAACAAATATCTAAAAAGAACCAAGCTGTGTGTCCAAAATGTGGAACCATTTTTGAATCTAAACCTACTTATTGTTATAATTGCTCAAAAAAAATTGATTCCTGAAAGAGAGACTGATCAAAAAAAATAGATGATTAGTCAACTTATTATACCAAAAGTTAATATGTTCAAAAGATAAATTTATCTAATGAAAGTGTACAAATCACCGTTTAATAAACTATATCCTCTGCCACTCAAAAAAGTAGGAATAGAAGACAAGTTCTGGTCTCTTAGACAAAAGATTAATAAAGAAATTTCCATTCCCTTACAATTTGAGAAATTAAAAGGGGATCATCACATCCAAAATTTTAAAGTTGCGGGAGGGATTGAACCCGGAATTCATAAAGGAGAGTTTTACTATGATTCAGATTTGTATAAATGGATGGAAGCGGGTTGTTATACTTTAAAAAATTACCCGTCAGATCAAATAGATGCTAATAAGTTGAAAAAACAGATAGATAAGATTCTAAATTTCATCGAACAGTCTCAAGAAAGAGATGGATATATAAATACGTTTTTCTCAACCTTATTCTTAGAGAAACGTTTTACAAACATGCATATCTTTCATGAACTTTATTGTGCAGGTCATCTTATAGAAACTGCAATTAGTTACTATGAAATCTTTGGTCAAGAAAAATTCTTAACAATTGCCCAAAAATTTGCTGATCTTTTAGTTAACCTTTTCTTAAATAAAAAATACAAGGGAGCTCCAGGTCATGAAGAGATTGAGCTTGCCTTAATTAAGCTTTTCAGAGTCACAAAAAAGAAAGATTATTTAGATTTGGCAGAAGATTTTATTAAAAAGAGGGGAAATATTAGGCAATTTAAAACTTATGCCATTAATCAATATATAAATATGGCAAATACTTTGAATAAAGCCACAGAATTGAGACAAGAAGATAAATCTAAAGCCAATTCTAATAAAGAATGTGAAAAGGAAGATTCAGAAGAAATTGCTGAGTTTTTAGCAAATTTGGGGTATATAGATTGGATTAAATTAATCAGAGCGAATTTAAATGGGGAGGTTTATCAACTCCATAAACCGGTGCGGAAAGCTTTTGAACCCGTGGGACATGCAGTACGAGCCGTATATCTTTATTCTGGAATGGCAGATCTATATTCTGAGACCGGAGATGATTCCATATTGAAAGCATTAGAATTATTATGGTTGAAAATGACTAGGGCTAAGATGTACATAACAGGTGGGATTGGCTCCGTTAAAGCAACGGAAGGATTTGGAAAAGATTTCGCTTTAAAAAATAAAGACTCCTATTCCGAAACTTGTGCTGCTATTGGTAATATTATGTGGAATTGGCGTATGCTAAACATTACGGGAAAAAGTAAATACGCCGATTTGATTGAACTATTACTCTACAATGCATTTTTGGCGGGTCAATCATTAGATGGAAAAGCATATTTCTATAGTAATCCTATGGTTTCTTCCGGAGAGGATAAACGAGAGGAATGGTTCCTCTGTCCTTGTTGTCCCACGAACTTTATTAGGCTAATCGGTTCTTTAGAGCAATATATATACAGTATTTCTGAAGATTCGATTTGGATCCATCAATATATTGGAAGCAAATCCAATATAGATCTATTTAATAAACATAATATAATCTTATTTCAAGAGACTGAATTCCCTTGGAACGGAAATAGTAAGTTAACGGTAGATGTAAATAACCAAAAAGAATTTTCGATAAACTTAAGGATCCCAGAATGGGCAGAAAAGTCAAACATTAACATTAATGGTACAAGAGTCAAGCTTCAAATGAATTCTGGAACTTATGTAAAGATTAATCGTAAATGGAGGAAAGGAGATATAATAGATACGAAATTCAAAATGAATCCAAAATTAAGTGAAAGTGATCCCCGAATTAGAGATAATCTCGGAAAGAGAGCCTTGAGGTTGGGACCCTTGATCTATTGCCTTGAACAAGTTGATCATAAGGAATATGATATATTTGAGATGAAAATTTCCAAAACTCCCCAATTAAGAGTTAAGTTTATTTCTGATTTATTAGGGGGTGTAAATATAATTGAAGGAAAAACCAGCCAAGGGTCAAAATTTAGAGCAATACCTTATTTTGCTTGGTGTAATAGAGAGCCTACAAGGATGCAAGTATGGAATAAATATGAAGATTAGAAAAGGTATTCTTTTTTATTTTTCAAGAGAAAAGTTTTTGGTTCCAAATAGATCATCATTGTGGATAGACATACCTCACAAATAAGATTTCTGTCATTACATCGAAAGCTTTCTCTACGTTTTTTCCGGTTTTTGAAGATAATTCTACAAAAGAGGCAAGGTTGTATTTGTTGGCAGCTTGAATTCCCTCTTCCCTCGAAACAACGCGATATTCTTCCAAATCTACTTTCGAACCTACTAACATAATCGGGATATCCCCCGCATGTTCCCTAATCAATTGAGTCCAGTCGGGTAAATGCTCAATGCTTGATCTATTTGTTATATCATAAAGAAAAAACGCTGCGTTGGCTCCTTTACAGTATTGGGGTAATAAAAATCGAAAGCGTTTTTCACCCCCAAAATCCCAGATTTGTAATTTAACTCTCTTTTTTTTAAACTTAGTCGTCTTAGAATAAAAATCAACACCGATAGTTAGTTTAAGATCTGATAGAAAGGACCCTGAGATATAACGTATAGTAAGAGATGTTTTACCTACTGAAGCGTCTCCTAACATCATCACTTTAAAAGTATAATCATAGGAAATTGTTGATACACCGATTATCGTTAATTTAATTTATTTTTTGATTTTTTATAACGGCTAAATGGGAGAACTTACTTATAAGAACTTAATAACTATAATTGTATTTGATTTAATTAATTTGAGTATAACTTTTGAGAGTGTATATATTTTTTATATCTATTCAATAATTTAATACCTTCTAATATTAATTAGTGTTTCTTAAATATAAAGTTATGATCCTAAGATCAAAATTTTAAAAGTATGTTATTCAAACTCATTTTTCTCCTTATTAAATAAATCAAAAAATAAGAAGGAGAGTATTAAATAACGCATGGGAAATAATGACGGGGATAAGTGAATTCTTATAGATTTTGAAAATAAAACCAAGAATCATTCCAAAGGTGAAATAATAACCAGAAAAGGTGATAATTGTAGTTAGAGGTACTAAAAAAGGAGGTACATGATAAAGTGAAAAGAATATTGATGATAAAAAGATAGCCCCCCATTTAGGAACCTTATTTTCTAATTTCTTAATGATAAAACCTCTAAAAAAAGCTTCTTCACAGATAGCCACCACAAAAATATTCAGAATAATAATGAATAAAATCTGAATGAAATTAGGCTCTATAGGCTGAGTGGAGATTGCTCCCTCTTGAGCTTGCTCTACAAAATCTGTTCCAAATAGGCTTTCAACGATTATTGTTCTAAAAAAGAAATAAATATATCTGCCAAACAAAAAAAAGCCAATCCCAAGACTTGCTCCTACTAAAATCTTAGTGAAGAGATCTCGGAATGATTTATATTTTTCATTAAATCCCATTTCAAAGATTTCTTGATGTAGAGAGGTACGCTCAATTTTGGAAGCAATAAATGCAGGAACTAAAACCAAAAGAATTTCCAAAGACGTGAGTAAAATTAAAATCCAAGGATCTTGACCAAGATTTATGACCATATTATTTTAAGAAAGTTTTTAATAAACCTAAAAACCTCTTCACTGATAATTTTTATTATTGATAATTCTAATTAATTTCATTGAAATGATTAGAAGTGATTTTTCAGGGATAAAGGACAAAGAAGAATCGATCAATGAGAACCTAGGAAAAAATGGTATTGGATTAACCATTGAGCAATTATTACTAAAAGATCTAAAAAACGTTGCTCAAGAATTTATAGATATAGAAAATATAAAAAACAAATTTTCAACCATTGTTCTTAATAATATCGACAAATTAAAATTCGAGGAATTTATTGACCATAGGAAATTCGCTATTAAAGAGTCCAGAATTAAGAATACAGTCAAAGTTGCAGATATAGGAGGATTAAATATAGCAAGCGTTGATGGGAGTTCTGTTATAAAAAGATTCATGAATGTGGATTTTATGTTTCTTAAATCAATAGGAGTTAAATATCATTTCTATCAGAATCAAAAAGCGAAAATTGAATATTTTCCCGATCTACATGGATTTAATAATTACAACGTTCAAGGAAGTTTTTTGAATCGAGAAGAACCAATAATTGATGCGAAAACTTCGATAGATATGACTTTGATGGAGATACGATTATTAAATCAAATGATAAATAAATTTGACGATATAGATCTAATTATATTGGATGGTTCTGTTGTAATAATGCCAATACACTTACTCTTCTCTAAAGATTATGAAGTCTCGCAAAAATATGATAGATTATTAAAAGAATATAGAGAACTTTATAATAAATGTCAGGAAAAACGAATAATTCTAACAGGCTGTATAAAAGATACTAACAGTCGGGCTTTAACTAATTTATTTAGAGACGCAATTCAATTATTAAAACCAAGTTATTCTAATTTAAAAGATTTTATTGAAATAAATTATCGACAAGTTATGGACTATTTCAGCGACTTAGATCTCTTTTCAAGAGTATTGAATAAATCCGAAAGGAGTAGTATCTTTATTTGTAAAAAGGAAATTGATAAAATAAGAGAAACGGGTATAAAAAAGGAAATTCCATATTATTTTCCTCTTACCTTCTATGCATTTTATCTGAAAACCGCTAAATATGATGTACCTTGTCGGGTCGAATTTTTTATGGATGAAAGTCATAATATTAAGGAGGCAAGGGAAAAGGCTAATTTGATTTCTTCTTTATTAATGCCAATTTCGAATTTAAATGAAAACTATGGTTTACCAATCCCCCAAATTGAAGCGCATAGACGAGCGGTTTTCAAACCTCATGAAATAAATCTTTTGTTAAGGAGTCTTAAAAGAACCTTAAATACATATGGAATTGATTTAAAAGAGAAAAGAAGAAATAGACGACCTTTTTAACTTTAATCTTTCTTTTTATATGAGAGCCTTATCAAATATATATCCTCGAAGAAAAAATGAACTTTATCTAAAAATTCACATTTATAATTCGTTTCGCTAATTTTTTCCTTAAATTCCTCAATCGGGACCTTACTTGAACAAATTGAATAAATGAAATTCTTTCCATTTGGATTTATATATGGTCTTGCTTCCTCTAAAAATGTTATAAATTTTTCATATCCTTGTAAACCTCCTTCCCAACTCTTATCAAAGGAGTTTTCCGGAGAATTTCGTTCATTTTTAATTGAAGGTAAATAAGGAGGATTAAAAATTATTAGGTTAAATTTTTTCTTTAGAAATATAGGAAATTCTTTAAAGAGATCAGATCTAATATACGTGATTCTATTCTCACTATAGTTTATTATTTCATTTTTTTTAGCGCATTTTATCGATTGCTCTAATATATCAGAGGCATAAATAATTGGATCAAATTGTTTGACTTTTGACTTGATAATTTCCAAAAATATTGCAATAATTCCCGTACCTGTTCCCATATCTACTACATAATCAATCTCAGTATGTTTAATTCCATCAAAACTATTTTCCGTGACATTTTCCTTTAAATAGTCTATGATGAGGTAAGAATCATCCGATGGAAAGTAAACATCCTTAAATTCACATTTAATCTCGGGGTCGGGATATTGGATGAAAGGGCACCTTCTTTATTCTTTTAAATCGCAAATCGCAAAAATAGCTTTTCCAAGATCAACAAATTGGTCTATTTTGAACTCGAATACTTTTTGATTTTTCATTCCTTTCTGTTCAAGTATTTGCCTAATTATTTCTTTATTCAAGGGTTTATCTTTATATCTTTTAGTGAATAAATGAATCGCATTTGCTATATTTTTATTCTTGTATGGCATAATTCCTGCAATATATGCGAGATAAAATGTTCTAAAGTCATTATCATACAATAGAGGATCAAGATCCTTTTTGGGAAGTAAATGAAGGAGGGAAAGATCAATCTTGGGTCGAGGATAAAAAGCTCCTTTAGAAATTGTTGTATGTCTGATTGGCTCCATAAACGAATTGACACTTACAGTGATTCTGGAAAAGTTCTTATAATTGTCTTTGTATAAAATCCGATCAGCAATATTTTTTTCAATAGTTAAGATTCCTTCAGGAGCATTTTTTTTAAAAAAGAGCTTTTCAAATAAGGGGCCGGTAATCGAATAAGGGATATTAGAAACAACTTTATTATGTGCTGGGAGGTCTATCTCCAAGATGTCCCCTTTAATGAGATCTAAATTTTGTATATCATTAAATTTAGTGTTAAGATATTCAAAAAGAGTTTCATCAATTTCTATGGCGATAACTTTTTTGGCTTCATTTATCAATTGTGAGGTAAGAATGCCCAATCCCGGACCTACTTCTAAGATAATATCCTTACTTGAAATGCTAGATTCAGAAAGAATTTTGGAAAGAGTTTTTTTATTAACAAGAAAGTTTTGTCCCAAACTTTTTCGTGGATGGAGGTTTAGATCCTTTAAAATACGTTTTACAGCATTTTTATCCATATCTATTCGTACTTTTGGGTTCTGGAAAACAGATAATATTTTACATCTCGTTCAAGTTCTTTAATTATTCTCAGCATAATTTGTCTTTGTGGATTTGAAATGCTTGTCCTTTCGGCCATTTCTTGAAAGGATTCAAACTCTTTTTGTTCTCTCTTTTCTATGATTTCCCACATATGCTTTTGACCG
Source organism: uncultured archaeon (assembly GCA_964653985.1). Taxonomy (GTDB): domain Archaea; phylum Asgardarchaeota; class Lokiarchaeia; order Sigyniarchaeales; family SOKP01; genus CAZZIC01. The sequence goes on from CAZZIC010000003.1 coordinate 51,033, forward strand.
ATTCCTGGTAATAATTTCAAGGCGTGCATTCTTGGAGTTATTGAAGTTGATTTATTGTAGAAATTAATAAATAATTCCTCATAGTCATTGACAGCATTTAATATAATTTTTTCAATAAGCGCTTTGGATGTACTAGTTAATTCGTCATAATCAATTTTCTTGAGCACATTTCCTAATTTATTCTGCTTCAAAAAGGTTCCATATTTTTCTTTTTCTTGAACTTTAATATCAGCATCTTTGTTTAATTCCACTTCATAAAGAACAAAATCAGGTAAGCTTAGAACTTGAGCTATCGGCTTTTTAGCCCAACTTGGTTTACTATTTTCAATATGTCCGTGTAGTAATAAATCTAAAATTACTACATCTCTTTCTTTTTTAATGAACTGTTTCTTCTTATATGAATTAGGACCTTTCCTTCTACGAGATTTCTTATTCGAATATCTCCTATAACGGTCTCTTCCTCTATTATTCATAATTACCAAGTTATTATTATCTGACTTTTTTAATTTAAAAATTTAAAATTTTTTAGTATAATATCTCCGAAGAATTCCGATCTATCATTTAAAGTTTAAACAAGACAACTTTATAAATTCTTCGATCTTGTGTAAAATAAGGGAATATTTGTTTTAACTTACTTTTATATCTTCAATTTTGTATAGCATTTCTTGCAGATCATCATCTGACAAGGATTTGCCAAGCTTTGTCTTTTCCAAAATAGTGCGTAGTTCCTGAACTTTATTCGGGCTTATGTTTATTATATTAATAGCTGTTGGGTCTTCCATATCATATTGTTCTTTCAACATTTTCTTCACTTTAGCAGCTTTCTGATCGGACATTTTTGCAAATTTATTAACGTAGTCATATGTTATGTCTTGAAAATGAGACATTCCTTCCTCCGCATCAATTTTTTCCATTTTTTCTTTCACTTCTTCCATTAATTTTTTGACTTCTGGAATTGAAATGGGTTTCTCACCTAATTTCCGTCCTGACATTTTTTTAGTTCACCTAGTACGTATTAGATTAATTATATTGATTTGCTTTTTCTTAAATGTTCTATTCCCGCTATTAGGGTCTTTTTTGAGTTTCCTAATTTTACTTCTACCTCATAACATCGACCTCGTTTCCCAATAACCGTAGCGGTTCTTCCATGAAATCTACGGTGAGGCATACCACGTTTATGAACTGAAGAATCTGTGATAATATCCACTTTTTCACCCACTTCAAAATCTATAAGATATTTTTCAATAGAACCTAATCCTCTTTTTCTAATATTCTTTTTGTGCGTTCTACGTGTTTTATTTCTATATCCTTTATGGAGTGTTATATTAATCACCTACTTAAAAATCGATTAAATATTATAATATGAAGTATACTTTATACTTTATTTATTTTTTGATTAAAGACTATGAAAATAACGCCCAAACTTATAATATAATTGAAATCATTAAATAAGATTTTATAGCAAATGAAAGTGTTATTGAGAAAGATTTAAAATTAGTATTTAATCTCTAAGACATCCAACTTTTTACACATCATCTGTGTTTTAAAAAGCTCAGTTAATGATGGAGAAGTTCTTCCTTCATCTCCGCTGATTAATTCTTTTATATAGGTCCCTCCTTGAGTCTCGATTTCAAAAACAAATTCATTTTGACTCCTAAATTGTCCCTGTAATTCAAATATTTTTTTCTTCCTTACTTTATCTGCCCGACGATGGTCAACTCTGTGTGGAGTTCTCTGATCTATGATATGACCTTCTAAGCTATCTTTTGCCTCCGTTAGTTTTTCCTTAAATTCTTTTTCTTCAATAGGATTCTCAGCCTCACAAACTGCCCTATATCTTTTTTTGGTGTTTTCCGCTTCAGCTTTAATTTTCCTTACTTCATCTTTATCTGAAAAGCGTAATTTCAAAATTTCTACGGTGTCTTTATTGTTCTCATTAGTTTTTTGTTGTAAATAATCTAAATCGAGAGATCTGCTCTTTGGTTCTTTTAGTTCTAACACGAAAGGTCTTCCAGTCCCTAACATTCTTACATCTATATCTTCTCTTCCAGCTCCATGGAATGCAGAATCAGACGCAGAGGCAGCTTTCAAAAACTCAGGGTTTATTGACTCTTCCACACTTGTTTCATATAATTTTCCTGTATAATCACATTCTTTACATCCTTTTCCATTACAATTAGAACATGGCCATCTTGTTTGGGGAATGCCCCTTGTTAACTTTTTATATCTTCCGTAAATGTACAAAGACTTAATGAGAAGATCAATATCATAATCTTTCTCATCAAATGAAAAAACTATTACCACATCCGGATTTTCAAACTTAGCAGGTTTATCTAATTCTTCTGCAAGAAGTTTCCCCATTTCACGGTTAAAGTGGCTCTTAAAGGATTCTGAATTAATTAGATTATGTTTACCTTTAAATTTATCTTCTCTATTGATTATTTTGGCATCTGGGCTGGATCCCACTAAAAAGTTGTTAAATTCTAATTCATCAAGAGCTTTCTTGGGCTTTTCTATATAGCTATTAAGATTTTCAAACAAATTATTACAAAGATGACATGTAGAGGTGCTTTCATTAATATTGAATTCATAACCCTCTTTTTTTAACACTTTTTGAGCCGGACCAAAATTAGCGGTTTCTGAGAGTACTCGAAGGTCATCAATTGCACTCTCAGAGGTTTCAGGAGCATTAGAAAGATAGGCACCATGCTTTTCCATTGTGACTGAAAGAAGAATTGATTTAGCTCTCTCAAAATTAGTCGTCTGCGTAGCTAACATAGAAAACATTCTTCCTAGACAATATGAACAAATATGGGTATCTCTATAGATCTCTAAGGTCTTCTCAAAAATTGTCATCTCAATGTGTATAATTGTTGATAATATTTCTTATTATTGCTTTGAAGATTGCCTCTCTTTAATTAAAAAGAAAATGTATTTCTCTCTTTTTCATTTTCATTTTATTTTTTGGTTTTTTAATCAAAGGAACCAATTAATTGTTATTAAAATCTATTGTAGACGATAGTTTAACACAGTAATAACTTAGAGGTGGATCAATTGCATTTTAAATGGAAATACCATTAAAATTTATTAAACAATAAAACATTTTCTATAATGTTAATATTCATTTAAAATCAATAAATTGTTATGAAATTAGGAAATTGTGATATAAAATGAATGAAAAAAAAATTGGCATGGTAAAATGGTTTAGCAACCGTAAAGGATACGGTTTTATCAGCGTAGAAGATAAAGAGGATGATGTTTTTGTACATTTCTCAAACATAGATATGGAAGGCTTTAAAAAGTTAGACCAAGGGGATCAAGTAGAATTTGAATTGAAAGAGAACGAAGACAGTGAAAAGGGTCCTGAAGCGTTAAATGTAACCGTTAAAATTAAAGACCGAAGATTCAGTTACTAACTATCTAAACTCCTTTTTGAGAGCTGTCAAATATTTTCCAAACAGATTTTTAACTTTTGTTTTATTTTTATCCGATTTTTGTTTTAGTTGGGATTTTTAAAGATTTTATTTTTATGCCATCTGCCTAAATCTTTAAATTCATAATCATCTAAAATTTATGTAAAATACATTTTTTAATTGATTTTTATGGAATCGTCTAAAAAAAATGAATTTATTGAAAGACCTGAATCAGATACAAAAAAGTTTTTGGTATTCGGGTCTCCTCGGTTGGGTACTTCTATTCTTCTTGGTATTATAGATTATGCCTTGGTAACACTCTACTTCACCGGTTTTAATGTTCCACTTTGGCAGATCTTTTTAGCTACAAGTATTGGTAAATTCAGTATAGCAGCCTCACAATTTCTGTTGGGATGGTTAAGTGACGCTCATTATACACGTTGGGGCAGAAGAAAACCTTATTTAATGATCTTTACGCCGCTTTTAGGTTTATCTTCAATCTTTCTG
>CAZZIC010000003.1:55052-60509 GCA_964653985.1 uncultured archaeon
AAAACCTTATTTAATGATCTTTACGCCGCTTTTAGGTTTATCTTCAATCTTTCTGTTGCTTCCTAATCTCTTTATCTCGAGTGCTTCAGTATCCACTTTTTTTATTTGGTTATTAATATGGGATATTATTTTCCAATCGAGTTACGGAGTCACCTCAGTTTATCAGTCTTGGATGGCAGAACAGTTTAAAGTCGAAGATCGACCGACTGCCTCGCAGTATCAAAATTTTTTTAATTATATTGGTACAGCTTTATCTCAAGTATTCGCTTTATTGATTCTAACAAATTTCGCAAGAAACATCAGTCAAAACCCACAGAGTATTCAATTAGACTATACATTGATTGTCATCATTTGTGGAATTCTTACGGTCATATTATTTTATCTTATTGTTTTCCTATTACCCAAAGAACCGAAATTTAAAATTAAATCGAATTTAGTAGAGAATCTTAAAATAATTCTTAAGGATAAAAATTATTTAAAGGTAAATTTCATGGAAGGTTTTTCATCAATTTCTTGGGCGATAATTACTCCTACAATGCTTTTATTCTTAACGGAGGTTCTAGTTTTTACAGAAGGAGAATTTATGATCGCTGCTGTCATAATCGTGCTTGGTATCCTTAGTTTCTTATACATATGGAAACAAATCATTCAAAATAAAGGAAAGAAGACATCTCTCTTATTGATTTTTCTTACGGCGATTATCGTATTACCCTTTTCCTTACTCGGTTTAGTTATCAATAATTTGATTTATGGGATTGTTTTTCTCATAGGCATTGCTGCCGCTTTGGGTGGTTGGTATCTAATTAGATACATATTCTATGCCGATCTAGCTGAGGATAGTGAAAAGAAAACAGGAGAATTAAGAGCTGGTATCTATTCGGGATTTTCAAGTATTATTTTAAATATTTTTCAAGCCTTAGGGTTAGCATTTATTTCATTGATTACATTACTAATAGGAGAAAACCTCTTTTTTGTAATGTGGGGACCAATAACAGCCGTTATACTTTTCTTCTCTTATCTATTCACAAGGAAGTATATTAAACTCGATTTTGAATGGGAAACTGAGGAAATACCTTAATTTCCAACCTTTTTTTTATCTTAAGAAAGAGAGATAGACTAGTTCTATTTAAAGGGAATTAAATTTTTTATAAGGGGAATTAAGAGAAAGCAAAGTTATTGTTATAATCTTTTACTCTTCATCCCAGCCTAAATCCTTAAGAATGGCGTCTAAGGATTCGGACTCCTCTTCTAATATAAATTCAGTATCATATTCTGAGGCGGGAGATTGTGCTTCAAAGTCTGGTTCTGGCAACTGGTCAAGGGAGGGTAATTCTTCAGAAGTTTCCTCTGTGGTTGGGCTTGATGGAGTTGATGGAGCTTCTTCCGTATATTCTTCGGTAGGTGTTGGAGTCGGCTCAACTTGAGCGTCTCCCTCTCCTTCAACTTCCATTGGAGTATAATCCTCTATTGGAACCGGAGGGACCTCATCATCATATACTTTGAATTCTGGTTCAGAGACTTCTTCTTCAATTGTAGGAATCCCAACAGATCTTTCTTTTCCAACTTCCATACCGACCGATTTAGGAATAGAGACTATATTATCTGGTGATTCTGCTTCTAATTCTTCAAAGTCTTGCCCTTCTTTTTCCCAATCATCTAAAAATCCTAACAATCCATCTAAGGCTTCTTTATCCTTTTCAACGGAAGGACGGGCAATTTCTGGTTCTTCGGGGATCTCTTCTTTTTCTTCCACTTCTTTATCCTCAACTTGAGATTCCTCCAAGGTCATAGCCATCTGTGTTTCTTTATCTCCCGAAATAATTATATTAAGTTTTTTTACCAGCTCTCTTAAATATCCTAAATAATATCCGATTCGATATACCGCTTTTATACCGCTAAATACAATATATTCATCATTAATTGCCATGAGAATGCTATATCCAGAAGTATTATGCAAGATAATCTCTTTTAATGCTCCGTGAGAGGTAGATTGACTTAATCTCAAACCCAAATCAATTAATGCAGTACTCGAAGCAGAAGTTGCATCAGCGTCTAATTCCGAGGAAACTGCGCTTGAAACTTTCATCCCAACTCTTGATAGGACTGTTAAGTTCTGTAGATCAGTTTTATTCTCTTCTTCTTTTAATACGGTTTTGATTTCTTCTCTAACATCTTGAGTTAATGATGATGACATAGCTTTTTTTGAAATTGTTTTTAATTTAAACTTATCCGTTTAATACGAATATAAGATAGTTTTAATCTTAAAAAAATTTATTCAATATCTAAGGTAATTAATCGAAAAATTTAAGTAAATTTATTTGGGTGGAGGTAGAATCTATTTGATTTTTAAAGGAAAAATCACTCAACTTCGTGATAATGTCTTTCACCTTATCTAAAGCTTGATTTGGAGTTAACCCTTCCGTATTAATCATGGATAAGTTATCTTCAGATATTTTATTTGCCAATAGCTGATTATAAAAGGATAGAACATTAATTAAATAATCTTTTTCCTCTTCATTCCAATATTTTCTCTGTTTTTCCAAGGATCCCCTTCTAATCGTTCTTTTTAAAATCGTTTCGGGTTTTGCCTTCAAATAAATTATGTGATCTTCTCTCCATTTTACAGAATTATACATATCTAAAATCAGATTATAATCTTTTTCTTTTAAAAATAACGCTTTTGAATAAATAAGAACACAGAGGGGAGTTCGATCCATTATGAGAATCCTACCATTATAACGGTTACAATAATTCCATATACTTCTATTTCGTCTTACAAATTGTTGGAGGAAGTGAATTTCTGACCGAAATGCTACTTGTTTATTCGGAGAACCGAAAGGAAAAGGGGGATTTTTTATATATCTTTCCCGAAAAAAATTAAATTTATTGCTATCTTCCACGGATTTCTTCAATTGATTGAATATAGTCGTTTTTCCCACCCCGTGGGCGCCAGCAATAGATATTACTATATTTCGTTTACTTCCTTTATTTCTATATGATTTTTTTGGCACAGGCTATACTCCGGAAAAGATAGGTTGATTTGTAAATATAAGAAATATACAAATACATTATTAGTATAAGGGTTTATTGATTTTTTATTATTTTTAAAAATTTATATTAACCAAAAAAGAAAGGTAATAAAAATTACCCTAAAAGAATAATGAAAAGAATAGACAGAATATTATAAGTTATGAAGGCAATTATCGAGTTATAAATGTTTTTATTTATTTCATAGAGAAAGCCCAAAATGAGGTATACAAAGATGTTAGAGATTAAAAAATAGAGTCCCATGGGAAATGTAAATAACAGATAGATTAGTCCATATACTAAAGCAGTAAACAGATAGATTAGTCCATATACTAAAGCAGTAATAAGAATAACAGTAAGTCTTCCGATGGGATCATCACCAAACTTTTCAATCAACGCATTATGTAAAACACCTCGAAATACGACTTCCGAAGAGATCGCTGTGATAGTCAAGGTAATCAAAAGAAGAAGGATCCAGTAAATTTCTGCGTTTTGTAGTAAAAGATATTCCTCCAAGATATAGGATTCTATATTGAGAAAGTCTTTTCCAAGATCTATGATTAAATCAATTATCGTCTCGGAGAAAAAATAGCCTATAAAAAACAAGCCAATTCCTCCACCTAACCCTATAACCAAGGCAAGAGTCAATTTTTTAGTATTCCTTAAAAAGCCTAATTTAGCAAAATTATGATTTCTTGAATAGATATAATAAAGCGGATAAATCCCAAACAAAACTTCTGGGAGTTGCCATATCAAAAGATTTGGCATGGTCAATGGTATTAAAGCTGAAGTTCCATTCTGATCACCTAAAAAAGAAAAAATCCCAAAAAGAACCAATCTCACGGTTAGATAAATTAAAATTGAATTCCCAAAAACATTTAATGCTTCTTTAAGATTCCATGCTCCTTTTTTGAGAATAAACTTTTGTTCTGCTTCCAGTTTTTTCTCAGTAAAAATGAAACCCGGCTGTTCTTTAGCTTTGGTTTTTTTACTTTCTGGAACTTTTTCAAGACGAGTATTACAAATAGGACATTGTTCTAGAACAGTTGAAGTGATTATCGAACCGCATCCAGGACACTTTCTGGCATATTCTCCACCAACTTTCTGCTTTCTTGATGTGTCCTTTGCCACTAATTTTCCACATTCGGGACAATAGACCTTTCCCTTAGGGATTTCGGAACCACAATTAGGACAAGGTCGTTTTTCTTTATTTTCAGACATAATTAATGATTAAGTATAGGATTATAATATATTTAAAGGAAATAAAACACCTAGTTTTATAAATATTATATACGAAAAATTATATAATTTACCTTTTTAACTGAAAAGCTTAATGGTTGCTTTAATTAACTGAAATCTTAAATCTTAAATCTTATTAAAAAAATATCAATATTTTAGTTGTTAAAATTGACATGAATTTAATTAAAACCAAGATAAACTTAGAGGAATATACTCAAACAGATATATTAATGAAAGGGCTAATTGAGTATGATCAAGAGCTTAATATGAGTCTAAGGCAACCTTCCATTTCTGATTCACAGAAAAAAAGATTTTATTGATCTTCGGAAGAAAGTTGATGTAATCGTGCAATTAATTTCATCGTATAAGAGCGATAATTATATTTATCCTCTTTCTCAGATATATCAATATCACTGTACAGCTATATTTGAAGAAGCCTTAGAATGTCTGACTCCTTTTTTTCATAGGTTCGAGAAGGAAATATTTGAGATCATATCGTCTCATCTTCACCATAACAAAGATTCTTTAAAGGATATCATAAATGCATATTGTCGGAACATAAACGATCCGGTTGTAGAAAAATTACACTTACTCCATTTATTTAGAACACACCTAAAGAGGATCTATTCCAATTTTGATATACAACTATATGATAAAATAGAGACGCTTGAGAAATTTAAGCGGGAAAACCTTGATTGGATAAATGAGTGCTATAAGTATATGCTATGCTTAGGCTTTATAGAGCGATAAATGTATTGCGAACTCATATCCCGGAACAGTGTAAGACAATAAAAGCGGTAGTTCACAATTTAAGAGTTCAAGGAAAAGAATTTGCGGTAAAACAACATAATAAAAGAGGGAAGCTTCATAGATTAACGGAAGCGAAAGAAATCTTAGAAGATCATTTGGATACCTATAATTTTAAAAATCTTTTAGAGAATATTAATTGGGAGATTCTTACACTGGAAGGTTCCTTGGCAAAACGATGAGTTGACAAGTGTTATACGGAAAAAATGGAAACTTCAGCCCTCTGTTAGGTATCCCTAAAGAGTTAATTGTTTTTTTTGAATAATCTTTTTTCTTTAAAGATAAATATTCAATATCTCTAGAAGAGATTCAAGAAAGTATAGAGCAGTTTAATAAAAAAAGAGAAAAAGCAGTATCAAGTAATCTTATAGAACTTGATGATTA
>CAZZIC010000004.1:0-49807 GCA_964653985.1 uncultured archaeon
TGGTTTTTTAACTGGGGTTTCAATTTCTTTCTTACAATAGTTGCAGTAAGCTTTCGTAACTTTTACCATTTTTCTGTAATTTAAATAATTTCTTCTATTTTTAATAATATCTTATTTAGTTTAAAAAATTTTTTTACAGAGCTTATCTTTTTCTAACTGTAGAGATAAATCAATTCTAATTATTGAACATATCCCAATATATTGTCTCAATCCAATACATTTTATATAGAAACATACGGATGCACTTCCAATAAAGCAGATTCTAATATAATCTCAAATTTGCTAAAACAACGTCAATATAACAGAACAAATATCAATAAGGCCAGATTCATAATCATTAACACATGTGCGGTAAAGGAGCAGACAGAAAATAAAATTAAATCACGTTTGAAGCGTTTATACCTGAAGTACGGAGAAAATCAAGACAAGGAGATCATTATCACGGGATGCTTGCCACATATAACATCTAATTATATTGATATAATCAAAGATATCGTTCCTAACTTTGCTGCTATTGTAGATATGAATTCGATTAATCAAATTCCTGAAATTTTAGAAAAAATAATGAACAATGAGAAAAACTTAATTTATATCTCTTCAGATCATATAGATAAGTCCGAGTTCTGTTTGGAATATGACCCAAATAAGATTACTGGGATAGTCCCCATTTCAGAGGGTTGTTTGGGTTCATGTACTTATTGTTGCGTCAAAAATGCCAGGGGAAGATTGACATGTTTTAACCCTACTAATGTTATTAATAACGTAAAACATCAATTATCCCAAGGAGTTAAACAGATTTATCTCACTTCCCAAGATTGTAGTACATATGAATATGAAGGTACTCAATTAGTAGATATTATAAGAGAAATTAATGGATTGAACTTTCAATTTTTTCTCAGAATCGGCATGATCAATCCTAGATTTTTAATTGACCATTTGGATCAAATTGAATCCATAATGAGATTTGAACATGTTTATCAGTTTCTTCATATACCCATTCAATCGGGGAGTGATAAAATCCTTCAGAAAATGAATAGGCCCTATAGAATTTCTGATATCATTGAACCTTTAGATTTTCTGAGAAAAAGATTTCCCTATCTTTCAATATCAACAGATATCATCTGTGGATTTCCGGGAGAGACGGAATACGACTTCTATAAAACGATAAATTTTATAAAGTGGCTTCGCCCCGAAATTTTAAATATTTCTAAATTTACTGCTCGTCCAGGAACGAAGGCGAAGCAAATGGATCAAGTTAATAGTAAAGTTATTAAAAATCGTTCATTGAGATTATCAAAAGTTTTTAGAAATAGCTTTAATAAAATTAATGAAAAATGGAATGGATGGGAAGGGGAAGTTTTATTACTGCACAAGGGAACCCAAGAAAGCCAAGCTTTCGCTCGTAATTTTGCTTATAAAAATATCTTTATTGAAAACTATCAAGGTTCATATGGAGTCTATAGGAAGGTTAAAGTATATGAAGTGGATGGCTTTAACTTGATGGCAAAATTAGAAAAATAAAAATATTTTATTCTTAATAATAGGCTTATGTTTTAATGTTTAATTCTCCAAAATATTCTAATGCTTTTTCAGCAATTTCCTTTCCCCATTCTTGAACAAAATGCCCCGCATCTGGAATTTTTAGCGGTTCAGAACAATTCTTTATATTATTTTTCAACCGTTCCATAATTGGAGGCCCTAAAACGGGATCTTTCATTCCTATTGCCATAAAAGCTTTTCCCGACCATTCCTTTTTCAAGAACTCTCTCGCTTTTCTGGAAATCTCAGCTCCGGGGTCATCAGGATTTAGAGGGACTATATTCGGAAATCTCCTAATTCCTGTCTTGTATCTTTTATCGGGAAAAGGAGCGGAATAAGCATCGCATTCTTCTTGACTTAAAATGGGGGTTGCTCTACAAAGCAGTTTCCCTGGATTGAGATCTGGATGTGTATTTACCCAATTTTTAAAATCTAAGAAACCTTGAGTAATCTCATAATCTCCAGTTCCTAAGGTTGTATTCATAACAATTAAATGAGAAAACCGATCTTCCATGTCCATCGGTAATGTTAATCCAATGATGCCTCCCCAATCTTGACAAACTAAGACAAGATTTTCAAGAGTTAAAGTTTTAATGAACTCTTTAATAGTATCACGATGGAAGTGGAAAGTATAAACATCTTCGTCTATTGGTTTATCCGATCTCCCAAATCCAAAGAAATCCGGGGCTACTACTCTCATTTTCTTTTCTAAAAAGACAGGTATCATTTTTCGATAAAGAAAACACCAAGTGGGTTCCCCATGTAAGCAGAGGACGGTAAAATCCGCATCTCTGGGGCCCTCATCGATATAATGAAGTCTAAGATCTTGAAATCCTTTTAAATTTTCTATATATTTCGGTTCATACGGAAAGTTAGGTAAATTTTTAAATCTATCGTCCGAAGTTCTTAAATATTCCATATTTTCAAAACCATTTTCTTTACATACTTTTTAGATTCACATCAATAAATATCTGTTTCTTATTTTTTAAATATTGATATGCATTTATTGATAAAACTCCTCGAGAATGTTTGAATCCATCAGTTTAATTCATTTAATGAGATTAAACTATAATAGAAGGATATGAATATTTTTTACTGAAGATTTCAGATATAAATGATCATCTAATAATAATACAAGGGTTTAGGTATTTTAATAAAGACAATCTTTAAACTAATGAAGGACCTACTCATAATTTCCTTACCATAATCACGCTTATTATTAACATGAAGACTAAATAAATAGAATTGGTTATGTTCAATCCCGGAACGATAATAAGCTTTACTACAAGAGGAAAAAGCAACCAGAGATTTATTGATAACAAGATATAACTATAGAAAAGTACTTTATAATCTTTTCCTGAAAACCGATCAAGCAAAATGAGTGAATTATTACTTCCATTAACTCCTGCTTTTAGTCTGACTATAAATAAGCTGAAAAATGGAGCGAGAAAAATTAAGCAAGCAAACCATATATCCAAATATACGATGAAGATGAAGATAATAACTACTGTATATATTTCAGGTAATTGTATCTGAATATTCCATTTTTTTAGGTATCGATAAAACAAAAAAAGGTATCCAGGAATCAAGAATATTCCCATTATGATCAATCCAGAAGCCTGTATACCAAATAAATAAAGTAAGTTTAAGATCAATCTACTGAGACTAACACTGAAGAATGCCTCATGTGGACTAAATCCAAAAAGATTCAAGGTTAGGAAATCGGAAAATAAATATGGATGAATAATAAAAATTATACCATTTATTAAGAGTATTAAACATAATCCAGATACTCTTTGGAGATTTATCTTAAGGAGTCCCAAAATATCATTTTTAAATTTATTATTTGGGCTTTTAAAGATTAAAACAAATGGTAAAAGAAGGATTAAATATAATTTTAAAGAAATAGCTAAACCAATTGATATTCCCCCATAGAAATTTGCATTTTTTATTATTTTGTCGCCTCTAATGTTGGAATTTAGAGGATTTACTTCAAAAAAAAATAACGACAAGAGTAAGAAAAAAGAGATTATGGTGTTGATTTGTCCTAAGGTGAATTCATCTAATCTTGGACCAAATGCTAAAAATAAGGCTAATATGATATATACATAATTTTCATATTTTTTTTCAACTTTATAAATCTCAAATATCATATAATATAATAAAACTATTATGAATAAATTTAAAATAACAAGCGATATCTCATAAATTAAAAAAGAAATTGGCTCTGGGATGATACTTAACAATGAAAATAAGTAAGCAATAAAAGGGAGATATCGAAAATTTTGATCCACATATGATGAAGGATTATATAAATCTTTTATATGTTTTATAGCTAGATAACCTGCTCTATAATAAACCATGAAATCATTGGTCATCTCTGGTACATTATATAAAACGAAATTAACGATACTACCAATTATCAATAATATAATATTTACAACCAACCCTATCTTGATATATTTATTCTTAATAAGAATTTTCAAAATAGATTTAAATCCCCGGAAGCTCATAAGATTGGTTGTTTAATAATTTTATAGTAATTTAATTTTCATATTTTTTAAATGAACGTTTTGACCCATTTATTATGCTTTAATAATTGTCCATATCATTATAGATTTATTCTTCACGAAAGAAGTAAAATCTCTGATAAAATTTTAAAATGTTTTTAAAATCAGCTTGTGTGAATAATAAAGTAAAAATAGAAAAAGTTGTTGGTTAAACCCAAGCAAGGGCAGTCTTGTCCAATCTAGTATTTTTATTGGACGTTCATCCTAAACCAACGTTTAATTCGCGAGAGTAAATCTCTTCACCATCCTCATCAACTACGGTGATGTGGGCGGCACATGACAGTCAACAATCGTAGCAGCGAACTATCATTTCTAAAAGATTTACTACTCCTTCGGGAATGTCTTCGCTCATTTTATCTCTCTTTTTTGTTTATACAATTTTAATATATGAATATCTAAAATAACTAACTCTTATATTTTATTTGAGCTCGTATTTTTCCAATAGATCTCTTGCTCTAGCTCTATGATATCTCATTCCAAGATCATCGGGACTTTCTCCGAATGCTAATGCTAACAATTCTGTCAAGTAAAGGATTGGAACATTATAATCTTCTTCGAATAGCTTTTTAAGATCTCTTTGTTTAGTATCCATTTGTTGGAAGCAAGCGGGACATATCACTACAAAAGCTTCAGCTCCCGCATCAATTGCACTATCGAATTTATTCTTCAATACTTGCATGCCCGGTTCTTCTTCTGCATTTGCAACACCAGATCCACAACAAAGCATCTCTTCTTCATAATCTACAGGAGTTACTCCAGTCCAGCTAACAACTTCTCTCAATTTTTTAGGTTCCATAGGGTCATCAGTTTGCATTATCTCTGATGGTCGATTATAATGACAACCGGTATGACACGCAACTTTTAAACCAGATAGCTCTTTTTTAATGTTTTCCTTTATCTTCGCCTCTCCAACTTCATGTAATACCTCTAAGAAATGCTTGACATTAATGGTTCCTTTGAATTCTCTATCGACAGATTCTAAGATCTTATTGATTTTTTCTTTCTCATGAGAATCTTCTGTTAATTCGTGATTTACTGCTTTAAGAGTCTGGAAACATCCGTTACATAAAGAAACAATATCTTTTCCTTCCTCTTCAGCAAGGGTAAGATTTCTGGCGCCCATTGCTAACCAGCTTGTATGATCAACTGCATTAAATCCTACAGGGTCTGGACAACATGCAAATGGAGCATCAGAAGTTTTTATTCCCAATTTGTCAAAAACTTTCCTTGATGAAGCTTCTATAAACGGAATTCTATTTCCAATTGTACATCCTTGAAACATTTTATATTCGTCTACTTTGGCCATATCTATTCCTCTTCATTTTTTTCTAAAATTTTATTTAAATTTGTTTTAGTTAAAATCTTTTGAACCTCCTCAATATTTGGTGGTTCAATTAATGGAAGTCCAAAATCCTTCCTTCTTCTTTCAATTGCGGATTGCATAGGGATTGCTTTTCCACTTTCATAAATCGTAGATGCTTGAGTTGTATAATAACTTGGACCTTCTCCTCGTTTAATGCTCATATTTTTTAGAACTGTGAAAATTTCAGTTAGTTCGATCTTTTGAGGACAGACCTCATCGCATGTATCACAAACCGTGCAACCCCACAGATTGAAATTATCCTCTTGACTGAAAATGGCATCTTTGAATCCTAAGAAGGAATTCAAGATAACAGGTCTTGGATTATACCGTTGATCTGTGACCTTCGCTACTGGGCAAACCTCAGTACATCTTGCACATTGATAACAGTATTTTAAAGTGTCATCAATATGGGCATCCATTACCCTTTTTTTTAATTCGTAATCAACACTTACCATATTCTTCACTTTTTATAATTATTTAAATTAAAACTTTTTAATTAATTTTTATTCGATCCAGGGATCGGGTAATTCTAATCCTTCTAACGCCTTATCTTCAAATATTTGCTTCGCAGTGTGCATTAATGACTTTTCAATTCCCGCAATGTTATGGTTCGTTGCGACTAAGAGGTTTAACTTCTTACAAATTCCCTCGTTGTCAGACCAGATATTGTATAACAGAACTCCTCGCGGAGCTTCCGTGACACCAACGCCCATCCCTTCTCTTGGTTCGACATCGAGTGTCTTACAATCGGGATTGACGATATCAGGATCTTCAAGTAGTGTCTTTATGTTTTCAATTGCCTCCACTGTTTCAATTAATCGAACCCAGTGATATGCAAATGTGTGATGGGATAGTGCACCAATCTTCTCTCTGAATGCTTCTAAAGCATCTTGTGCAAGCGCTGTTGCCATCTTATCGACAGCGTTAATCCTTGCCAATGGACCTGCTCTATAGATTCCTTCGGGATATCCTGCTGGCTTATAGTACATGTGCGTAGCATAGGAGTGCTTTGGAATATGTTCTCCTAAGGCATCAAGATAATCATGAACGTCATAATCTGTCTTTTCTCCTTTTGGAGATACAATTCTTAAGTCTCCTTCATAGATATCATGAACTCCATCTTTTGTCATTCCTAAGTAATATGTTGGAACAACACCAACATTAGCCACGAGATCCCAATAATCCTCAACTACTTTTAAGCCGATATCTACGGTCTTTTTCGTAAACTCAATTTGTTCATCTATTTGTTTTAAGAATTTATCTCGTGCATCCTCGTCCATAGGTTTCTTCATTCCGCCAACAATCGCGGAGATCGGATGAACTGATTTCCCTCCGATTTCAGCGCATAATTTTTGACCGAAATCCATCATCTTTAAAGCCATCTTCCCCACATCGGGCATCTTATTAATTACATGAACTACATTTCTTAGTTTAGGATCTGCCATCGGCCCTAAAAGGAAATCAGGCGCTGCTAATGCGTAGAAATGTAAGATATGTGAAGAATATTGCTTAGCATTCATGATTAATTGTCGAAGCTTTCGGGCGGGTTCGGGAATTTCCACACCCCATGCATCCTCTACTGCCTTTGTAGGAGTAATGTGATGGGGAACCGGACAAATCCCGCATATTCTGGGGGTAATTCGTGGGACGTGCTCACAATATCGTCCTTCTACGAATTTCTCAAAAAATCTCGTAGTAGTAATATTGAACTGAGCGTCCTTTACCTTCCCATCATCTCCAAGTACTACTCGTAATCTGCCGTGTCCTTCTAATCGAGTAACTGGTTCTACTTCTATTTCTTTTACCATTATTCTTCTTTCTCCTTAAATTTATCGTGATATTTATGTCCAATTGTACTTTCTGCTAATGTAAATCTATTAAATAATCCTGCCGGGTCTTTTATCATATTTGCGACCTCCTCTGGATCTCTATCTGCCGTTAATGATCCCAGCGCGCTTATAAATTTAGTTCCTTGATTCTTAACTCCCACTGGCTTACCATAACAACCTAAACAAGGAGCATTTGCTTTATTTGGACAAAGGGTTCCGCACCCAGCTTGAGTCACCGGACCTAAACAAATATAGCCTTGTTCAAGGAAGCAATCTTCCATATTCGGTAAACCTTCATAATCCCTTTTTAGTGCGACTGGTACTTTGTCTACTACATCTCTCTCACAATGACTACATACGGTTTTAGAACTAAACTTGAAATTTGGATCATCTTTCAGTAAAAATAACGCGCTTCCTACAATTCTATCAATCGTATCATTTCCAGTAGGTTTAACATCTAAAGTCAGTCTCTTAGAGCCATTTTCCTCAATTTCCTTCACCTCAAAACTGTCTGGTTCATATGCCAACTTTTGAAGTAAATCTCCTCTAAAATAGAAATTTGTAATATTAGAAGATCCCAAATATAAGTCTAAAAAGTGTTGTAAACTGGCTCCTTCTTCAGGATTAAGAATTGAGATATCATTAATCATTTCTAATAGCTGTGAAGTTTTCTCATCGGGATTAGTTGTTGCCTTAAAACAACCGTAACAATAATCTCCTGAGTTGGGGCACATAAGATCGCACCCGCCTGCCGTTATTGGACCATAACATAATTTTCCTTCGTCCAAAAAGCAACCCTCATCATAGAGATCACAAGTTTTACAAACATTGGAACCTTGATCCAAGGATTCTGGACCCTCTCCAACTAATGAGAGTAAATATGAAATTGTTGCAATAATATTATCTGTAGTAGGTGGGCAACCTGGAATGAATACGTCAACATCAATAATGTTTTTTATGTTGACAATTGTATCTTCAAATTCTGGAACATGTTCCGTAGGCTCCTCAGGATTTTCATCGGTTATTGCTTCCGTTTCCATGAATTTTCTTTTAATTAGATCCTCCTTATCATAAAGGTTTGCTAACCCTTTAACACTGCCGTAACATGCACAAGCACCGATTGCAACAATAATTTTACATTTTTTCCTCATCAGTTTAGCATTTTCTGTATCTTGCTTTGTTCTTGCGACACCCTCAACGAATCCGACAACGATTTTCCCGTCCTCCATATTCTCTAGTTCTTTTAACTTCACATCAATGACTGCGGGCCAATATACGATATCTAATTGTGGCAAAATAGGTAATAGATCTAAATGGGCATTCAAAAGACTCTGATGACAACCCCAGCAAGAGCTAAGCTGCATAAAGGCTACTGATGTTTTAATTGCCATAATTTCTTCTTATTTTTGTTATTTTTTAATTATAATCTTAAATTGGTTAAATTTTGAATTTAATAAAAAATTTGTTAAATTCAATGGCATTTCATCCTAAATTCTGTTGGGACGGTAAATACCACCAACTTAAATCTATATTTGTGAAATTTAGATCACAATTAAAAATAATTGTTTAGGAAAATAAGATAATCCCTTTAATATGAGTGAAAATATCTGGCTTTAGGTAAATCAAGGTGAGTAGATAAGGAGAGCTATTAATTTTGTTTAATCTTCTTCTTTATCTAAAATTTACGGATGAATTTTTAAAAGCCCCAATCCCAATGTTAATACACAAATAAAGAGCTAAAGATGAGATGTTAAATAGCCGCTTCTTCAAGAGGGCTTTCCTTTTTGGGGATACTTTTTTCAGCTTCTTCGATTTTTTCGGCTATATAAGGTTTTATCACAGCAATACCCATCATAAAGAAAGGTACTAAGATTAATTCAACAATAATGGAAATAACGAATGGTGCCGTTTGAGCTACCGTATCCCAGAAGAAACCCCCTATTATAGGACCTATTGCGAAACCTAAATTTTGAAGGGTTGTGAGACTTCCGAAGATCTTACCTCTATGTTTTACTGAAACTCTACTTAGAAAATTGATCAACGCAAAGCTTGTAAACATCATTACGGTATTATCTATAATGAGTAGAACTGCAAATATCCATAGCTCGGTGGAAATAATTACAAAAAATGTAATAATACTTCCCATGATGCTCGCAAAAGTTATTGCAAAAAAGATATTCACTTTATCAGCAGCATTCCCAAGTTTAGGAGCAATTAGAGTCCCTACAAGTGATGTGGGGAGAAATATCCAAGCGACTAAGGTGGGATTGTTTTCTATATTCTCCAAGATGTAAGGTTGAATAAACGGCTTTGCTATGCCTCCATTCATAGAGCTGAAAAATAGTGCCATAAAGAGTAAACCTAACCCAAATAAAAATCTCATAGGAGTTTTTTCGGGAAGTTCTTCAATATTTTGATTTTCTAAAAACCCTTCTTCAGAGGTTAGATCTTCCGATTTCTGGATAATCTCTTTATCTTTAAATTTTGAATTTTCATCAACGTTCTTAGCAAATTTAATTCCAGCGTAAAAATTACCAATCCCGAATAATGGAATTGACCCATAGATAATAAATGGATTTGTGGGGATGAATACATTAGCGAAACCAAAAATTAATAACCCTAATACAGCTCCACCAACCATACCTATTCCCATGGCAAATCGCCTCTGAGCAAAAGCAGAGGAGCGATGATGTTTACTGGATTTATCCGAAACAAGTGAATCGAAAGGGACCCAAAAGAAGCCTGCCCCAAAACCGAGAGCAAATCCACTTAAGTACATCCCGAACAAGGATGTATAAATTATGGAGAAATATAAGCCAAAGTAGGAGATTCCACGTCCGAAAGACCCAATTAATACTAGATTTCTGCGAGAATAATAATCGGTGAGAGAACCCACCACAAAGGCGCTTATCATTGAACCAATTGTAAGTAATGAATAGAACAGACCAAGCTGGGTTCCCGTAGCTCCGAGAACTTGATTTGCAAAATAAATCATAATAAATTCGATGAAAAAAAATCCCAAGGAGTTCCAAATAACAATCCTTATCATCGCTTGAAAGTCGTCAGTGAATTTATGGCTATAATCTTTTGAATCTCTCTTAATAGAAAACTGCATGTTACTCACATACCTTATTATTTATTTCTTATAAGATCGAAAAAATTCATATCTTAACAAAAAATATACTTAAAAAAAGAATAGAAAACGTATAAACTTTATTTATCGCTATTTTCTTCATCTGTGGGTTTTAACTTTAACCTTATGATAATAGTTAATAGTGAACTTATCAATTAAACATCCACTTGAAATCGAAAAGGAATAGGTTTCGAGTTTTCTAAAAAAAAGAAATAAAAATTTTTAGCATTTAGCTTATTAGGGATTGCTTTTAAGGATATTGATTTTCTATTGCTGTTATTATCTCTATAGAGATAATATTTATTCAGATTCTTCTTTGGAAGGTTTTAATTTTAACCGGGAAATAATTGTTAAAATAATTCCAACGAATCCAAAACTTCCTCGCAGAGAAAAGAAATCAATTACCACACGAACCAAATTATTAACTAATGAACCCGCTATGAACCCTGTAACCATAAATATGATCAATCCAATTAATCCCATTCCCGCTCCTAAACCTATTAAAAACTTACCTAATTTATAATGATTTAACATTACAATAATGACTCCTATAATAACTGTAATTCCCCCTCCAAGGGCTATCCAGCTTAATATTCTTAAAACTAGGTCAAAAATGTTTAATGTAGCTTCATTTAAATAACCGGAAGCGAGATCTAATAGCAATTGAAAGAAGGTCACATCTCCAGCAACAGAACCAATAATCATCAAAACTCCACCCAGAGCGCAAAGAAACATCCATTTTTTATTTTCCAATCTTATACACCTAATCTGTTTTATATATTCTAAAAAAGTCTTTTAAAAAAAAATTTAACCTTTTAGAAAAATTTTATAATGAAATTATCTAAAATATTCTTGTACTAGTGCTTCGGCCTTCTCAAAATCACTTATTTCTCCGCTCCAATCCTTTAAAATTTCTTCGAATTTTTTCTCAAATGAGAGATGAAACATATCTAAACGATATTTCAATTCTGCTGCTCTTTCGGAAGCGATAAGAATCCCAATGGTATGTGTTCCGTGATTAAAAATAACAACCTTGTCCCCATGATCTATTTCCTTAATTTTCCCTTTGCTTGCCAATATTTCTCCTAAAAGCATTTTTATACCTCCGATTGCACTCCCCGCTAAATTTTGGTCAACTTGCTCTTCCAATTTTTGAAAAGTATACTGAAATAATAAGGAAGAAGATTCTATATGAATAACCATCAATTTTTCCATCTTCCGAATCCAATTTAGTTCGGTCAGAGGGGGTAATTTATTCCATGCTCTGGACATGAGAATCCCTCCTATTGCTACAAAAAAACTATTTAATATATTAAGAATCCAAATTGGTATGATATTAAAATAAGTAAAAGTGTAAATAAAATTGGAGAATCCCGCTAAAGCTAGTCCAGAATAAAAAAATTGAGTAGTTTTAGCTTTTTTTATTATTTCAAGATCTTGATAAGCTTCTAAGAAACGGATACTGCTAATGATAAAAGGTATTATTATAAATATAAATAACAATATTGTCGCAATCATTACTAATGGAATTAACAGTAAAATTCCTAATGCTGATATTAATGTTAATGGATATTTTAATTTTGAATCTCTCTTCCCAGGGAAATGCAAGTTATAATCCAATTCAGTAAATAAAATAAAGATAAACATTCCAAATAAAAAAATGAAGTTTACAGTTATGGAATTCCAGAATGAAAAAGATTCATTTTCGATGTCCGGATATAGATTTAATAAACCTAAAAAGAAATGAAAAATTGCGAAGGTAGATAAAAATACCGTGAATCCTGTAAATGAAGATATAAAATTTGTTTCTTTTATTTTCCTTGAAGTTTGATATGCTAAATAAATTAATATAATGATAGCAAGAATTCTAAATAAAAAAATGATGTCTCTTAATATTCCATAATCTAAATTTTGAAAAATCATATATGGAAGAAAGAGAGAAAATTTTTAAATGCTCATTTTCCTACTATTATTCGCTCTGGATGGGTATAAATATTCATCCTTTTGCCTCTTACAAAACCAATTAAGGTTAGACCATAACCGAATGATAATCTAACGCCTGATTCGATAGGTGCTGCTAACGATGCAAAAATCGGAATATTAGCTTTTATTGCTTTTAATACTGAATCTCCCGTTAATCTACCTGTTGAGGTTAGCAAAACTCGTTCAAGAATCGTCCCCTTTATCAAAGCATCGCCTATTACTTTATCGATAGCGTTGTGCCTTCCGATATCTTCTTTTATTGTTAATAAATTCCCTTCAAAAGTAAAAATTCCTGCTCCGTGACATCCTCCCGTTTCTCTAAACAGTTTCGTGCCCAATTGGAGTTGTTTGATGGATTTTGAAATAGTAGATGCTTTTATTTTAATTGCCTTTTCTTTTAAGGGAGAATCTGTTGATTCCAGGAGAACTCTTTTTATCTGTTTCCTCCACGGTGATGGAATGCCGCAAGTTGTATCAACCACACGGCTAATAGGCTCTACTTCAAACTCCTTTCGATCATAAACCTTTGATTCTTTCAACCAAACTTCAACTTTATCTTCAGATTGAGAAACTTCCACATTTTGAATATCATTATAGGTATCGATTATTCCAATGGAAAATAAGAATCCAATAGCTAACTCCTTTAGATCCTTTGGGAGACAGATTATATTCACTAATGGGTTTGAATTTACATAAATATCAATGGACTTTTCAATTAAAATAGTATCCTCGATATGGGAAGCTTCAGATTTTATAATTTTTGTAACAGGTACTTTTCTTTTGAACATCGTTTATGATGCTAAATATTCATTGGTTCTTAATAAAAATTTGATTTTAGAAATATATTTTTCCAAAGGATTATCTTAAATTCAAAAAAATAGAAAGGAATAAAAAATTTTCTTAAGCTGCGATATACAAACGACCATTCGTTTCCTTTTTCACAGAGTGGTCGCCCGAATATTCAATAAATTTGCCTGAGATCTTCTCTCCATTAGGTAATTCGACACCGTCTACTTCTCCAACTTTTTTGTATGAAGGGAGGTTTCTTGATACGCTTCCCTTTATTACTATTGTACCCCATGCTTGATCTGCACCAGTACATCTATCAACGTTTCCTTCGACAACGATAGTTCCACCATGGTTATGTATTCCCAAAAATGAGCCTGCCTCTCCACAGTAGAGAGTTGGCCATTTGTTTGCTTTTTTTGAGTTTCTTGCCCATAACATTGCCTCTTCTCCGATTTTTCCTTTAACTCTAATTATTCCGTCTTCCATACCCTTCCAGAATCCTCGATATGCAGAACCAACATAATTTCCCGCATTTCCTTCAATTATCAATTCTCCTCCTTTTAACATAGCACCAGCCCAATCGCCTACATCCCCTGTTACTTTGATTTTTCCTCCTTCCATTTGATTTCCGATATGCAGACCCGCATCTCCCTCAATAACGATTTCTCCAGTTGTCATCTTTTCTCCAATTCTTTTAATGTTTGAAAGGTCTCCAGAAATGATGATTTTTAACTCCTCCGCTTTACTACTTTCTCCTTCAACATTAAAGTATTCACTTAATTTGACCTTTTCATTCCCATGATAAAGTTCTAATTCATTTATGGCAGAGATGTCTTTACCCGCAAAATTATCTGGAGTGATGGCATCTGCCTCTAAAGGGAATTCAGGTTGTTTTTTAAGTGCAAGTTTAATTTCGCTCATTCTATTCTTCACCCTTTTTTTCTTTTACTTTTTCAATTAGTCTCTCTAAAATTTCTTTATCTCTAAGAGTCTCTCCAGGAGCTTCTTTAACCTTTCTTAAACGCAATGGTACTCCATCCATTCGATAAGCAGTACCTTCGGTCTCTATACCTGCGAATTGCGCTGGTAAAATTACATCGGAATATACAGACGTTGGCGTTTCGTGAGGTTCAATGGCAATAAGAGGATGTTTAAACATATTTCTAGTAGCAGCTTGCGGAAAATTGCTCGCAGGATCAGAAGCTACAACTAACATTGCATCAGCTTCATCTCTGACTAATACATCTGATGCAGAGAACTCTCCGGGATTATATCTTGGATATCCTCTTGA
The DNA here is from genome assembly GCA_964653985.1 of uncultured archaeon. Lineage (GTDB taxonomy): Archaea > Asgardarchaeota > Lokiarchaeia > Sigyniarchaeales > SOKP01 > CAZZIC01. Next base: position 14,498 of record CAZZIC010000004.1, read on the forward strand.
AAAATCAATGGAATAAGCATAACCCGTATTCCATGTAAACACCATATTCGCTCCAGTGACGTTATAATGACCTCGCATCGGAGTTATCAAAAATTTAGTATGATCGTTTAACTCTCTGGTAAGACAAACTGCTGCATCAATATTTCTGTGATGAGATAATGATTGAGTCAGACCCATCCCGAAGAAAGTTACTCCATAATTGCAAGATTTCATAGTCTCAACCATCTTTCTAACTTGTTCAATTGGAACACCTGCAATCTCTTCTTCATCGAGTTCTACCCCTCTCAGTATTGCCCTAAGAGCATTGAAGAGTTCATAATCCTCATTTGGATTAATTTGAATAAATAAATCAGCCACTTGGGCAGTATGAGTGTTTCTGGGATCAACTACTACAATATATCTATCATTTCTTCCATCTCTTTTAAAATATCCTCTTACAAACTCGCTGTATCTCCCCATGTGCCGTGGATGAGCATGAACAGGATTGCATCCCCAAAATATAACTAAATCTGCTCTATTCTTATATTCTCCCAATGTAGAGGAGGGAACACCCACGTCTTGTTCGGCAAGTAATGTTGGTCCATGACAAACAGAAGCCGTATTATCTAAGATCCCACCTAGGGTTTCTGCGAGTTCTACACCTTTACTTTGTGCCTCACATTCTGTACTCGAAAAACCATAGAGAAGAGGCCTTTTAGCTCCAACTAATATATCAGCCGCTTTTTCAATAGCCTCATCCCATGAAACTTCTACTAATTCTCCATTTTTTCTTACCAAAGGTTTTTCATATCGATGTTCACTTGGGTTTGAAGAGAAGAATTTTTTAGTACCGATTTGGCATCCATTGCGAACCTCTACTACCTTGTTAGCTTTTTCATCTACATCCACTTCGAGATCATCGCATAAAGTACCGCAGAATGGGCAGATTACATCATATACGGTCTTTAGTTTTCTTTCTACCATTTTTATAATGCCTGTATTTGTTTTTAAAAGAATTCTTTTTTAAGAATAAAGATAAATTCTCTCTATTTTACAATTAATTGTAATTAATTATGCTAAATAAGTGAAAGTTTGTTTTTATAAAAAATTTGTTTTAGTCCTTAATAATTTGCTCCTTAAAATACAAATCCATTTGATGCTACAATTCACATAAAAACATATTTAAAGAGAAATCTATCTATTGCAATTTTATTTTCTCTTTGAAACTTGAAAATAATTAGTTCAAAAAGGAATTATTAAATAATTAGATTTTTAAGAAGAATATTAGATAATTAGATAAATAAGAAATTTAAATTCCGTAATATTTCTTTTTATGGCAATCAGATACAAAAAAAAGTTTATTAGTTCATTGAATAAATTAAAGTAAGTTAATGAGACTTCATTATATAGAGTCTCGGGTTCTTTAGAACTTATATCTAATGAAGGTGGGAAAAATGAGTAAAACTATAAGTATTAGATTAGATGATAAAGATGCAGAGAAGTTAGAGAAGATTGCAGAAAAAGAAAGCCTTGATCGAGCAGCTCTTGTAAGAAAATTCATTTTACAGAAAATAAAGGAATATGAGATAAAACAGATGGCAGATTTATATCAAAAAGGGGATGTAAGTCTACAAGAAGCGGCGTCACAGGCGAATGTCTCTCTATATGAGATGATGGAATATATTCAGAAAGAAAACATTCAACCCCCAGAACAATCAAAAGAAGAAATTCTTTCCGAAATTGAGGAATCGAAGAAATATTTTAATGAAGTTTGAGTGCTTATTATTAAAAATAAGGGGAACTACTTGGAGCGTAATTATTAAGAATTTGATGAATGGTTATTTTCTAATTGAAAATATGTTTTAGATATTTATTCCAATTCCAAACAATTAGATTTTTAGTTGCTGAAATTTGCTTTAATTTTGATTTTAGTTCTCTGTCTTCAGTTAATAGAATTCCCTTTAAAGCCGAAGCAGTCCCAGCTATCCAGCAATCCATAATATCCTTATGTCCATTATGTCTTATTAGAGTAGCAATCATACTAGCTTTTGGATTTAATTCACAGTTATAAACTTTTATGGGTAAATCAATAATTGTTGGAAGAATTTTTTGATATCTATCAATGATGTTATATTCTTTCTCTTTTTTATATTCACTAATTAGTTTATACAAAGTTTCAATTAAACACACTGAAGGTAAATAAACTTTGAAACCTTTTACCTCATTTTTCCATAAACCCTGTATCTTCTCATCAAAATCTTCATTCAAATCAACCTTAATACCAAATAGAGGAAGTATAAAAGTGGTGTCAAGAATAAGAGCTTTAATGTTCTTCATTTGTTACTTTCTCTTGTAGGTGACTTTCCTTATTGATATCTTCTTCAATGCTATCTGGAGTCCCTCTCGCAATAGTAGGCATGGACAATGCTTCTTCAATGGAATAAATCTTTTTAATTACCAATTCTCCTTCAAAAGCTTCTACTAAAACTTTATCCCCTGGTTTTATCCCCGCAAAATCTCTCAAAGGTTTCTTTGGGAGTATTTCGCCTTTTTTTCCCACTTCAGTTTTATCTTGAATCATTAATTTATAATTAATTTCAGAATATATAAACTTTCTCGGAAATTAAGGTTTTTTTCCGAATTAAACTTAACTAAGATTAAGATAAAACATGATCTTAAGAAAACCAGAAAGATTTAAATAATCAAATCCTTCTAAAAGGAAATTGGATGTTAAAAAAAATTAAAAAAAACCTATGATATTATAGGAATAGTGCTTATCTCTTCTTATATCCTTTTATAAATTCGGGTTTAATTTTTGTTACGCGAGTAACGATTTTTGCTCGTAATTCTAAGGATATTTTTTTGGTTTGTTCGGAAGGGATGGCAACATTGAATTGGTAATTTGGTTCTTCTACAGAATTTGGCTCTGGAACTGACTTCAGAAATGAGACATCTTTTGTTTGTTTAAATGTTAATTTCAGCTCAACTTGATTATCTAACTTATTTTCAATTGTGATTTTCCGAGTTATCACATCATATCTCGTTCGAATTTCGATATGCTCCTCTGGTTTTAAAGCATCCTCAAATGTTATTTCTGGCTCCCCTTCCTTTATCTCAACGATATTATCTTCTACTATTATATCTGCATCTATTAATTCTTCGGATATGATCTTTTTGCCGATACTATTAGAAGTCGATAAAAATAGAAACGGTAACCCTTCTTTATAGAGAGTCATTGGCGAGTTGATTGGTATCTCTTTTGGCGCTCCTTCTTTAATCATGACGTATTTAACAGATACATCCCATTTATTTTTGTTATTGAGCACAGAATTCGCATTATATTGGAGTTCTACTTTTCGGTCTATTGAAACCTCCGCTTTGGCTTTAAACCAATTTAATTTAATTTTTTTCCTTGATGGTACATTCGCTTTCACTTTTTTTCACCTCATAGCATTAAATTTTTCATTCTTTGAGTTTTCTTTTGCTTAGGTAGGGCTCTAAACGCCGCTTGAGCTATTTCGGGAGCATTAGTATAGGTGTCCGTGACTTGAGGAGTTGGAGGATATGTTTCTGAACCACTAGGCAACTCAAAAATAGCAAATCCAAGTTCGACATCTTCATAAGAAAAACCTGTCTGATTTTCTATAACAATGTAAGCTTCTAAATCAGCAGTCTTTCCTTCATCCTTAAGATCGATCTGTAATGTGGTCTCCCATTTAATTCTTAAATCACTGATGAAATAATTTATTTCAGCAATAACTTCCCCTTCTTTATCTGAATCAATGATGAAATTGAATGTGCCTTTCATATCTGAATATGTCCTGTAGCTTGAAGCTTCGCAGATATTGGAAACTTCCTCCCGTAGTTCTCTTGTAAAATCGATTGAATGAGATATAATTTGGTTTGCCGCTGATTTTTCTCGATCGATTAATTGTCTGACATATTTGGGATCTGGAAGAGATACTATCGTCTGCTGCAATCTGATGCTATCCTCATCTTCGGGATTCAGATATTTTAATTTGACATCTGCAGAATTAGGATCGAAACTTGCGGGAACTTTTTGAATTTCAAATTCATTTTGACCTTGCTTTATAGCAAATTTACCTCTCCGTTCAACAATTCCGCCACCATTATTAAAGATAATTAATTTCTCAACTTTAGGATCTATTTGCATGAACTTCACTTTTTTTCTTAATAATCAAACCATACAATTATGCCTATAAAAATCTTAATTTTAACTTTCAAAAGTTTTAGATTAACTATGAAATCTTCATTAACAAAAGACCTATTTTAGAAATCTAATCGCAAAAAAGAGTAATTTTAGAAAAGAGAGTCAATTTAAAGAGGTATAAGAACTAATCTAAATAGGTTATAAATTTACAAGTATCAGAGCCAGTTAATATTGAGTGTATTAATTCTGTTTTAACCGATTTATCTAATAATAAACTAAAAAGTTGCTTCATATATCCCAATGAACATTGACAATATGTTTTCGAAATGGGTTCTTCTGTCTTTTTTACTCCAAAATGGCAAAAACATTTATCTAATTCCGAATAAATCTTATCCCCCTTAAGTGTGAAATATTCTCCTCCAAACAGCTCATTTAAATTATCTATCATTTCAACCAAGTCTTTAGACTTACCTTTAATTTTTTCAGCGGAGGGGAGTATATCTTTAACGCAATAATTACCCATCGCTTCCATGACTTCTTTTCTTTTTGATTTACTCGCCACATTTGAATCAAAATTCTCCATCACCTCATTTACACATTTTGTCATCTCTTGATCACTCGAAATTTTTTGATAATCTTTACAGCCCGAGAGAATTTGTTCCTTTTTCTTTTTACCCAATTGATTTTCTACTACTTCAGAAAATCTTTTAAACCAAACTTTATATTTATCTTCCATTTTTTACCTCTTTAAAAGGATTTCTTTGTTATATTTAATTGATTAGCTGTTTGCTAAAATATCCCTATTTTTAAAAATATTAGTTATTCTAATAGATTCTTTTCAATAAAAACTATTATATTTATCTATTTTATACAATTATTTTCCACTTTTAGATTTAAGTCATTATGAAATATACTAATAACAATCTTAATTAAATAGTTACAAATAAAAGAATACTCCATGTAATTATATTGAACAATTTTATTAAAGAAAGGATAAAATTACATGTCATTAAATTCTGTTAAAGAAGAAGTAATTCAACTCATTAAGGAATTACCCGATGATGCGACATTGGAGGATATTTAATATCAACCATTTGTAAAATAAAAGCTTTTAAGAACTGAAGAGCAAATAAAGGAAGGCAAATCAATTTCACAAGAAAAAGTTTTTGAAAAGGCCGGAAATTAATGGTTCAAATAAAAGGGTCTGAAGAAGCTAAAGAGATATACAATGTGCTGAATCATATCATTTTTTTCAAAATATAAATTAGACTATAGAAAATATTACTAAATTTCAAAAAAATTGGTCGGAAAGTTCTTGAATCTAAGACTCCAAACTATAGAATTGATTATTCAAAAACTTCGGGTAATAAGTTTTTGCAGCAAAACATGAAATTTTAATTATGACGCTAATCAATAGAAGTATTTTATTAAAAATCTAGTTTAACTAGATAATTAGTACTAAGAATAATAGTTTAGACTAAATCGGTTTTTATAAACAATTAATAAAATCTATTATAAATTTCATTCAAATAATTTTTTTCCACATTTAAAGCAGAATTCTCCTTGAGTGGGAGAACCACAATTCCTGCAATATTTCTCGATTGATGGAACTTGAATTTTCTCACTTTTTTCTAATGAACTGTTTTCAAAATTAAAAAAATTATCTTTTTTGCTTTTAATTTTTTTAAATTCAAAAATAGCTAGTATTGTGATGATCAAGTTTAGAATAATTGTTAAGAAAATATCTGATGATAAGAAAACTAGTTTTAAACCCGAATCGAAAAGAGAAAAAAATATTCCAGTTAAAGGACCCCATTTTTTTCTTTCAATAATTCCTACTATTGAAATTATTTCTAATGTTATTGCAAATAATGTTATTAAATCAATTATAAGAAAATTATTAGATAAAAAAATTAACAACATTAACAATAAATTAGCGATGAGTCTTATCCCAATTATAAATAACAAAATAAATGATAAGAAAGAAAACTTTATCCTCATTTTTTATTCACTTTTATCGCTTTAAACTAAAATAAAAAAATTAAAATATTTGGTTATTTCAATCTTTTTCCACAGCTACAATATATTGCTGAATTATCTATTTTCTTACCACAGGAAGGACAGAAGTCTGCATTTTCGGGTACCGGAACATTTGTGTAAGATTGGTTTATCTGTTGTTTTACTTCCTCACTATCTTTAGTGGAATATGACTTTTCGTGATAGGCTGAAGCACATGCTATTATAGAGGCTATAATAAATAATGATGCCCCTAATAGGGGAAAATACATAAAAGTATAAGCCCCAATTACTGCGATGCAAAAAGTAAAACCATTTAATAATTTTCCCAACTTTTTTCCTCTTTTGATATTTTATTTAAACTAAATTTGTTGATATTCTTCCCATAAAGTACGACAGTAAGTACTGAATTCTCTTTCCTTTTTGTTTCTAACTTTAAAGTGAAAATAAACTCCTCTACCCGCTATCCAGACAAATCCCCTCTTCACAAAGGGAATCTTTATTAATCCCTTTCCTCTGGGCAATTCTTTCCATTTAACATATTCAGGACGTAATCCTTCTTTTCTTTTTCTAGATTTCCATCTAAGCTTTTTTTTTCCTCTCCTTGTCTCCTTAATTTTTAGATCATATTTACTGTATGAAGCAAATCCTGATTTTGTTATAAGAATAGGAGTTTCCCACTTTTTTAATGTACCAGAAGGAGTTTTAAGAGATCTTTTTACTGAAGTACTAAAAATTATATCCTCATCATTAGGTAGAAGTTTAGCTAATTCTTGGTCTATTGGTGTATGGATATTGGACATTTTAGATTCTTTTAATTTTTGTTTAAAGGTTAAAATTACTTTATAGACAATAATATTTAAATATTTAGTTTAAAAACTTATAGATTTTCTATTTTTATCAAGATTTCTAAGAATTTTATTACTTTATGTTTAGTTTCCTCGTTGTAGCTTTATAAAATCCTCCTTTGCGCCTTTAATATTCTTTGTTCTGGGTTCTACAAACCTTTAAAAGAGGTATCAAGGAATTTCGACTTATTTTAATTTTTCCAATAGAATAAGAATAGCTTCCTGTTGTGAGAATTTGTTTTTTCTTATTATTGGATCTTTTTTATAATACCTTATTCTTTTAAAGAAAAATTCAAAACCTCTTCCAAGGCATTCTTATCATAATTTCTAAAGTCTTGAGACTTTGAATTATATAATATTACTCTTTCAAACCTTATTAAATAATTTCTCAAGGTTCTCATTGGTTTCTTAGTCTAAATATCTGAATAAACTAAAACACTAACATCTGTCTTAATCTTACAGAATCTTGCTATAAAATATGGTCTTTAATTTCTCCCTCCAAATGCTTTTCCAAAGTATCACCGAATCTTTCAAACTATCCTTTATATTTATCTTCCCTTTTTTTCATAATTATTTTTTAAATATTAAATTATCATGGTTTTATAAACAATTCTTAAAACTGGGTAATATTCTTTCAATGATTGCCTCCATTAATCTATTTTGAATTGATAATCTAATCTCATCATTTTTATTTTGGAGTTTGGTGTTATCATAGAATTCTAAAAGCTCCATTCCGAATTCATCGTCAATTTCAATCTTTCCTATGCTATGATTGCTATGAGAATCGCTTCCAACTGTAACTAACGGTTTCTTTTTCATACACTGCTCTTTTTTAAACTTCTTTATCATTTCAAAGTATATTTTCATTACTTCTGTAATTGAAGTCTTGTTATAATGCCTTATATCATGAAACTTTAAGTTATAAATCTCTATCCCATCAAGCCCTGCTTTAAAGAGATATTTTAGTTTTTCTTCAGTTTCAAAATTAAAATAACCTGGGTGCGCTAAAATGGAGATTCCATTAATTTTTTTTGCCCAATCAATGACTTCTTCAATCCGAACATTTCCCCAGAATCGTTTATTATGTTCTCTATCAGTAGCTCTTTTAAAAAGATCGACCGTGGTTGAATCATATCCTTCACAAGCCCATTCCTTAAATGATTCTGTATCGGGAAAATAAACCAAAACATCTCTTCTCTCGATTATTTTATTATCCTCTGTTTTTATTCCCGTTGCAACCTCAACACCAGGAATAACTTTAATATTGAATTTTTCACCAAATTTAAGAGCCTTGGGAACCCCTTGAAATGTGTTATGATCGGTCAGAGAAATTACATCCAACCCTATTTTTTGTGCTTTAGAAAAGATTTGTTCGATAGACTGTACTCCGCAATCCGAATGATGAGAGTGTAAATGTAAATCGATTTTTAAGTGATTTGTGTTCCTAATATCTTTTCTAATCTTGAATTCCCCTAAAATGAATTTAAATTCTTACAAATATATTCGGTTTCTAAATAAAAAAATAAGTGAAAAAAATGTGTCTTTATTCCTTCAATTGCCCGATAAGCTTTACTGCGCCAAGTACTTTCCCGTCCTTGACCACTTCAACTTGAGCTTTCATGCCTTTATATGTCGGAGTTCCCGTACCTTGGGTGTCTGGATTGCATACCATATTTGCCCATGGTCCCATTGGAATGAATATTATTCCTGGATGAGGCCCCTCTTCAGAAATTGTTGAGTACACCGTGACTTCCCCATAATCTGTCGTTACCTTTACAGGAGTTCCAACGAGACAATCTAATTGTTTGAAGTCTTCTTTATCAAATACGCATAAAGCTGCTGCTCGGACATTTTCACGGGTGGTCTTCCCACCTTCCAAGGCAACCCCTTGGTTAATTGTTCTTCCAGTCAGTAAGGTTAAATTATTTAAACTCATTTTGTCGTCTCCTCTCCTCCGCTCCATCGTAATGTTTTTAGTCTCTCCACTAAAGGAGGCCAGAATAATTCACTAAATTCTCCAGATGATTGGACTTCTTCTACTTTCAATCGAATTGCACCCGTAGGACAAGCATTATCGCAAGCTCCGCAGACGATACAAGCATCTTCATCAACGACCTCTACATTCTTCGAGAATTCCCAACCCTTTTCGGGTCGTTCAGCAACAGCAATTGCTCCAGTTGGACACACTGTAGCACATGATGAACATTCGCGAGCACATTCCTCATCGACTACTTCAATAGTTCCTTTAACATAACTCTTTGCTTTATCACCATTTTCTAAGTCAACGTAGTCAATTTCAAGCTTCGGTACTACATTCTCTTTTACTATCTGGAGTTCCTTTAAAGGTACTTCTTTTCCGTTTTTTTTTAATGTTAAAGCTCCAAATGGACACATAAATACACAGGTTCCACAAAAGACGCATTTCTCAGGATCGTACACTTCTGGTATAATATCTTCAGTTTTTGGAAACCTTCGAGTTGCAGCTATAGGTCCACGTGAGATTGCTTCCTTTGGACATACTCGACTGCAAGTTCCGCAGCCAGTACATTTCTCACGGTCTAGGATGAGTTCAAAATTTTCTGTAAGGAATTTAACTTTAATTCTTTCTTTTCCTTGTTCTATTTTTCTTGTTATTTTGGGAAATGACATTATTTAGCCTTTAATATTATAATATTATATAAAGCAATTAAACTATGTATCAGAAACCATAATTTAATAAAAAATTTATTAAAGAGATTCTTAAGTTTCGAATTTTTAAGTAAATGCAAAAGTATTGAGTCTTTTCCTTGTTGAAATTTCTTAACGTTGACTTATGAAAATAAAAATAATAAATTTTTTTTAACTGTCTATTGATTCCATTTATAAGGATTATTACCATCTGATATAACAATTGAAGTACATACGGAACACTGCATTGGTTAAGGGAATGAGTATTAATAAAAAAAGGTATAAAATGAGGTATTTATATGTCATCCAAGAGATCGTCTGCTTCCTTTTCCTTGGCTCTTTCTTGAAGAGTTTCTACAGCACCTTGGAGCCATTCTTTAGACTGCGTAAATTCGTTGACCCCTGACTTATCGGCATGTTGTTGTTCAATCTTTTCTAGCCTCGGCACGACATTATTGATCGTCTCAGCTAGGCTTCCAGGATCCTCATAATTATGAATTTGCGAATCCCACGCTTCCCAGTCATTCCAGTCCGTTCCTGCTTCTTCTGCGGCGATCATATAAGGCATCCTGCCAAAAACGCTTCCAAACGCATTCTTTAGCCAATCCGCAGATTCCTTGTATTCGGGGCTTAGCTCCATGTCCGTAGAGCTTTCAAAGGATTTCAAGGCATTAACTGCGGTTTCAAGGTTTTGGATGATCGTTTGCGGATCTTCCTTGCTATAAACCACGTAATTGTCCCAAGCCTCCCATTCTTTCATATCCTTACCCACGGCGTCTGAAGCAATGACGTATGGCAAGTTACCCATGGCATGCTTTAGGGCATCGTTGGTCCAATTCGCTTTTTCTTCCAAAGCATCCGCCAAGTCAGGCCTCTGTTGCTTTGCCTCCTCGATCTTATTTAATCTTTCCTGAAATTTGGCAATGATATCCTTTAGCTCTTCCGAACTTGCAGATGGTATGGATTCTCTTAACGCTTCATAATCTAATTTTTTCTCAGACATATTTATTCACGTGTTTTCCTTAGATTATCATTTTATATTAATAATCCACAGAATATGATGTTAGGTTTTCATTTTGAATTTATAGTTAGAGTAAATCAGCTTAACTAATAAGCCTTGCTTTTTTTTCGCTTCTTTTGCCCATGAGGATTGCAACTCTCACGAAAGGTGGAAACTTCGATTTTAAGGAGGATACTTAATGAATTCGTGATTAAAAGGACATTTGATTGGTAGGAAATTCACCGCAAGAACTAATAACCACTTCAAGGCGTAAAAGAAAGAATATCCTTCAAACTGGGAACCAATACTAACAAGTAATTGAAGGAAATTATTTTTATGTTAAGAAGAACTATAATAAACGTGCCAAATCATGGAAAAAAATAGTTGGATCGTGGAAATTACATTATGAACAAGCAAAAAGCTAGAGATGACGTTTCAGAAACGATTAAAAGGGATTTATTGGCCAAGAAGGAATATGATCTGGTCAAGCGCGTTCGTTCCGGACAATATTAAAGGATTAATCTCGACGCAAAGGATGGAATCGAAGCAAGGGGCACCTTAAAGAAGATGTACAATGAAATTCTTATCAACCATATATGAATATTAATTAACGGTTAAACTAAGTTCCTATTGGGTCTTGAAAATGCCGACAAAAAGTCCTTACTCTATTTTCAGGGATCTTTTCCCTCTTAGAGTTCAAAAAATTAGAACAAGATTCGTTTATCAAATTAGAGGAATTAATCTCATCTAATAGACAAGGAGTAATTACTGCCCAAAATGATGTATTCATTGTTAAAAAAACCAATCTAAAGACTTTAGATTTAGTAAGAAAGAAGAACTGAAAGGTTTAAAAGATTTGAAGAAATTAGTAAACCTTATTGTGTATGACAATCCAGTTCAAAAAGTAGAACATAATAAAAATTCAAGTCTAGAAATTTTCGGATTAAGGGATAATTTTAAGAATAAAAAATAATAAAATGAGTTATCTCTCTAGCGCTAGGTAGTATTTATGTTTGAGATCTTTATCTGTATAGCTTTTTGAGGGCACATCTCGACGCAAACTCCACAACCATCGCAATTTCTTTCTCTATCTTCGTCATATATGGGTCTGGCTATTCCGTTTTTAATTAAAATAACCGCATTTTTCTCTGTTAATTCTCCTTTCTCTCTTAATTCATCGAAATTGATTGGGCATGTTATAGAGCATACATTACATCCAGTGCAAGTATTATGATTAACTTTTAAATAATAAACTTGCATAATTTCATTTTGCCTCCTTAATTATAGGATTTGGTCCTATTTCTTTCAATTCTTGAACAAACTCTTTAACGATTTCAGTGAGTTCGGCTCCCTCAGAAGCGGAAACGAAGGTATATTTAAGTCGTTTTGGATTAATCCCAAATTGTTCCAAGTATCGATGTAATAGGGGAATTTTTCTGATCGTTTTATAATTCCCTTCTACATAATGACAATCTCCTGGATGGCAATGAGATACTAAAACCCCATCAGCGCCATTCATAAGTGCATCCACAACAAATTGAGGTTCCACTCGTCCGCCACACATTACCCGCATAATCCTTAAATTCGCCGGCCTTTGCATCCTTGAGGTTCCTGCCTGATCTGCCCCCGCATAGGTGCACCAATTGCAGCAGATCCCCAATATGTAAGGATTAAATTCACTTTCTGTCATTCTTTTTCAATTTAAATATAGTTTTAGTTCAATTAATTTGATTTGTAGTATATTAATTTACAATTAAATATACCATTTAAACTATGTTTGAGAAAACATAATTTAATAAAAAATTTATTAAAGGAATTGTTAAGTATGGGGTTTTTAAGAGATAAATGAAAATGAGTACAAGATTATTTAATTTTTGAATTAGAAGCTATTAGAGTTGAAAAAGAGAGATATTAAATCAAACCACATTATGAATTTTTTCAATTTAGAAGAAAGAAAAAAAGAATGTAATAGGTGTTTACTCATTTGATTTTTGTTGTTCCGCGGATTTAAAATCTAATCCTTGTTTCTTAAAGTGAATAGCTTCCGGGAGTGTATATCCTCCTTTAATCCATTCAATTGCTTCTTTTCCTTTAAACCCTCTTAATTTCCACTTTAAAATATTATAAACCCTTACTTTCTTTTGGTCATTTTTTATGGCTCTCATTCGAAATTGGAGGAATTTTAAATTCAAACGATTATCGTTATCTAAATTATAGATAGAAAAAATTGGAATAATATTAAAGATTATTGCATTTTAAAAAGTAGACTAAAAATTATGGATAGAAATTGATGAGAATATAAAAAGGGAATAAATATTATATAATAATGGTTCACTTATCCTACTAATAAAATGAAAATCGCGGTTGATGTCGACGGTGTATTATTAGATTTAATGGATAGATTTTGCGAGGTTATCAATCGTGAACAGAGAACAAGATTTTCCAAAGATATAATTACAGACTGGGAATTTTTCCATATTTTCAATATCTCCGAACAAAAAGCATATGAGATTTTTCACCTTCTTTATGAGAAATCAGAGGAACTTCCCTTTATCGATATTAATGCTCCTTATTATCTTAAAAACATAAAAGAGCGCCATTCGATTGACATCGTATCCGCTCGAGACGGTAAATTTAAGAAAGAACTTCAGACGAAATTATCCTCTCACGGAATAAAGAAAGGGAGCCATTATGAAAATCTTATTTTAGTAGAGAGCAAACCCTATGATATAAAACTAAAACTTAACTATGATCTCTTTATTGATGATAACCCTAATTTAGTTGAACCGATTAGTCAAAATGGAGATAGATATCTACTACTATATTCTCAGCCTTGGAACCAACATATCACTACTGCTAAAAATGTCATTCGGGTAGATACATGGAAAGAGATATTTGATTTCATTAAAAAAGTAGAAAAAGACTAGGAATCAGTAAGAATTCTAATTTGTAGTTAAATCAACTATACCGAGATCAGTCAATCTTACTTCTGGGATCACAGCCAATGTAAGAAAGGATAGGATGTCAAAAGGTGCAGGGGGCAAATTACCTAATTTATCTGCTTCTCTAAGTAGTGCTTTATATTCCGAAACTACTTTATTTAAAGGCATGTTTGAAAGTAATCCTGCTATAGGTAAAGGGACTTTTGCTTTAATTTTGCCTTCTTTACACACAACAAACCCTCCTTGGAGTTTTTTTATTTCTTGAATTGCGGTCATAATCTCATTATCATTTACCCCTACACATACTATATTATGAGAATCATGTGCGTGTGTTGATGCCAGAGCTCCCTTTTTTAGCCCAAATCCTTTAACTAATCCAGTGCCTATATTTCCAGTGGCTTTATGCCTTTCTATGACTACTAATTTTAAGATATCCTCTTCAAAATTAGGTAAAATAAGTCCATCCTTAATGTTCATCATTTCAACGATCTTCTTAGTTTTAATCTGTCCCGGAATAATTTCAATTATAATTCGTTCTTCTCTATCTTGATTTGAGTTAGCTTTTAGCTGTAATTCATCTCTATTAAACGGCTTAAAATTGATAGTATTATTTAGCTCCAGAGGTATCTTTGGAATTGAAAATAATGATTTTCCTTGTTTAGCAACTAATTTTCCTTGGTAGAATACTTTATTTACATCCAATTTCTCGAGGTTCTCTAATGTCATAAGATCGGCAGAATATCCAGGAGCGATTCCTCCTTTTTGGAAAAGTCTGAAATATTCCGCAGTATTTATTGTTGCCATTTGAATGGCTTTAATTGGATCGAGACCATAATCAATTGCTTTTCTAACGACATCATCGATATCTCCCTCGTTTAACAGATCAAAGCAACTTTTATCGTCAGTTATAAATATACAACGCCTGTAAGTATTATCATTCACCAAGGGAAGGAGAGTCTCCAGATTTTTTTCTGTAGATCCCTCTCTTATCATTAGGAACATGCCTTTCTCTAATTTTTCCTTTCCTTCTTCATATTCTGTAGTTTCGTGATCTGAAAAGATTCCCGCAGAGAGATAGGCATTTAATTCTTTTCCCTTTAAATTTGGTGCGTGGCCATCAATCACTTTTCCCTTAGCGAGTATGATTTTTTCTAATTCCTCCTCATCACCGTTAATTATCCCCTCAAAATTCATCATCTCTCCCAACCCTAATATTTCGGGATAATTAAGCACTTCTTTGATATCCTTAAGAGTTAAATTGAAGCCCGATGTTTCTTTATCTGATGCGGGAACGCAACTGGGAGTCATGAAGTAAATATCCATAGGAAGCTTTTCAGCCCAATACATAACAAATTTAATTCCCTCTAAACCACTTACATTGGTTATTTCGTGTAAATCTGTAAAAACTGAGAGAACTCCCTTAGGAACAAGTGCCTTTGCATAATAAAAAGGATGGAGCATAGAGCTTTCAATATGCACGTGACCATTCATCAAGGCAGGAGCAATAAACTCCCCTTTTAAATCGATTATTTCGTTCGCCTTTGTATAATTTCCTACTCCAGCGATTCTATCTCTATATATCGCAATATCATCTTCTTTAATCTCCCCCACAAAGGTATTTACTATTCTCCCATTTTTTAATATGAGATCTGCTTTTCTTTCCCCTCTAGCAACCCCTATTAAGTTTGCTAAATCCATTTTTATGATTCCTCTCTATTTTTCTCCTCTAAATAATATATTTCTGGAAGATTTCGATATTTTTCATCATAATCTATTCCATATCCTACGATAAATTTATTCGGAACTTCAAACCCTAAATAATCTATAACTACCGTTTTTTCTCTTCTTGCTGTCTTACTCGTTAGAGAGCAGACTTTAATAGAATCAGGTTCATCCTTTTTCAGATGCTCTCGTAAAAATGAAATGGTAAGACCCGTATCGACAATGTCCTCAACAATCAAGATATCTCTTTTTTTAATATCCTTACTAATATGTTTGACGATTGAAACTTCCCCGGAGCTTTCAGTTCGTTTGCCTTCATAGCTGGATAATTCAATAAAATCTATTTCCATAATTAAATTAATCTCCCTAATTAAATCAGATAAGAACATAAAGGCTCCTTTTAAAACCCCAATAATAACTAGATCCTTGTTTTTATAATCTTCAGAGATTTCTTTAGCTAGTCGTTTAATTTCAGAAGTAATTTCCTCCTTGTTAATTAAAATTTTGAGATTATCATCAAGATTGATCATTGGTTATACAATTGTAGAAATTCTTTTATTTTTAAATTTTCTTACTTATATTCATTAAATCAGTTCTATTCTTTACTTTTACTAAAATTTCGATATTTGGGTTTTAATATAAGATGTGGAATATGGTTAATTTAGGAGCTAAAATATGTAAAATTTATAATCAATATATTTAAATAATTAGCGAAAAGACTACAAATTAATAATAAAATAAGAAATTTGATAAATTTAACATTGAGGTAAATATATAGATGGTAAAAGACGTTTTTACTTACATTGTAGGCGGTAAAGCGGGTGAGGGAGTCAAGAAAGCGGGTTCTGTAGCCTCTGAACTGTTTAATGAGATGGGAAGATCAATTTTTCAATATGATGATTATATGAGTTTAATAAGAGGAGGCCATAATTTTTCGGTTGTAAGTACAGCGAGAAGATGGCTGAGTAGCCATTACATGACGGCCGAATTAATCATCAACTCCGATGAACGTAGTTACAATAATCATAAAGAGGAATTATCGCCTAATGGAATAATCGTTTATAATTCGGATGAGCATGATGCGGAACAAGGAATAGGAGTTCCATTTTCTTCGAAAGCAAAAGGATATAAAAATAAGGATAGAATGTTTGGAGTTGGAGCAGTTGCAATCCTTGCCTCAGCATTAGGATTTCCAAAAGAAAAGATGAATGAAATCATTGAAAATGAGTATCCTTCAGGAAAAGAGGAGAATATTTCCTATGCCGTTAAAATTTATGATATTGTAAAGGATGATATTTATGAAAAATTTAAATTAGAAGGAAAAGGAGAGAAAAGACCAATACTGACTGGAAATGAATCCATATCTCTGGGAGCAATAGCTGGAGGGATGGATTGCTATTATGGATACCCAATGACTCCAGCATCTTCCATTCTGCACTTTCTGGCAGATTATCAAGATGAATTTAATCTTGCGGTAGTTCACCCTGAAAGCGAACTCGCTGTTATTAATATGGCAATAGGATCTTCGTTTTCGGGAGCGAAATCTATGATTGGAACAAGTGGAGGTGGTTTTGCACTTATGGTTGAAGGTTTTTCTCTAGCGGGAATGAGTGAAACACCCCTTCTGTGTGTATTATCAATGAGAGTAGGCCCTGCAACTGGTATACCAACATATACTGAACAAGCAGATCTTCAATTTGCCCTAAATGCTGGTCATGGTGATTTCTTACGTATCGTTGCTTCTCCCGGAACCATTTACGAAGCTTACTTCTTAGCCTCTGAAATGCTCGATTTAGTTTGGAAATTTCAAACACCTGGAATTCTTTTGACCGAAAAACATCTTTCTGAGAGTCATATGACTGTAAGCTTAGATTTTGAGAATGCAAGATGGGCGGAACCAAAATTATATAAAGAAGAGGGGGAATATAAGAGATATTTAGATACAGATGATGGAATATCACCGTTAAAATTTCCTCCTTCTGAACAATTAATTAAATGGAATAGCTATGAACACGACGAAATGGGAATCACCACTGAAGATCCCAAAATAGCAACAAAAATGCATAATAAGCGACATAAAAAATTAGATGCGCTTAAGAAACATATGGGCAAAATGAATACAGTTAATGTTTTTGGTGATAGTGGTCCGAAGATTTTCACATATGGATCTACTACCATGAGTGTATTAGAAGCATTAAAATACGGAAATATAGAGGCTACTGTAATCCAACCCATATATTTAAGACCGCTGCCGGTCTGGATTTTAGAAAAATATGCAGACCAACAATCGACAGTAATTGAAATGAGTAAATCAGGACAATTTGCCACATTACTTAAGGATAAGATTGGAATTAAAGTGGAAAACTTAATCAATAAGTTCGATGGAAGACCGTTCGATCCAATAGAATTATCTGAAAAACTAAAGGAGGTGCTTTAAATGAAATTAGATGAATTAGATACATACGCTGAAAATACATGGTGTCCGGGTTGTGGAAATTTTGGAATTATTAACGCTGTTCAAAAGGCAATTCCAAAGGTAGAAGAAAAGGGGATAAAAAGAGAAAATATAGCAATTTCTGCTGGAATCGGCTGTCATGCTAAAATCTTTGATTATCTTAGATTACATGGACTTTATTCCTTACATGGTAGAGATATTGCTACAGTTCAAGGAATGAAAATTGCAAATCCTGAATTGAAAGTCATCACCTTTTCTGGAGATGGTAATGGAATGGGTGAGGGCTTAGCACATACTATGTTTGCCGCAAAGAGAAACCAAGATATGAGTATGATTCTACATAACAACAGTGTGTATGCTCTAACTACTGGCCAATTTACACCCTTGACTGAAAAAGGATGGAAAGGTCCATCAACTCCGGAGGGTAGTTTCGAAGAACCTTTTGAACCCTTAGTATTAATGATCACAGCGGGGGCGACATTTGTAGCCCGATCATTTGCTGGAAATATGAAACATCTAATAGATGTATTAGTCCAAGCGATTACGCATAAAGGATTTTCCTTCATAGAAGTTTTACAACCGGCAGTTCCTTATCACGCTTGGAGTGAATATAGAGATAAAATTGAAATGTTAGAAAAAGAACCAACAACATATGAGGAAGCCATTAAAGCGGCTCATGAGAACCATAGTTATACATTAGGAGTATTTTATCGGAACACAGAAAAACCTCTCTATCACAAACAGTTATATGGAGATAATAATCCAGTCAAAAAACGATTATCCCGGCAAGAAAGGTTGGATAAAATTAAAAAAATTTTAGAATAGAAAGTATAAAGCATATCTATTTTTATTTTTTCTTTAATTCTTTTTTTGTAATTGTAAACCTTATGTTTAAAGAATAATGAAAAAATTTATACGTTTTCCTGATACTTTGGAAGATTTTAAAGTAATTAAGCGAAGAAAAGCTAAGAAAGATGATTTTGATTTTATATATAACTTAAAGAAAAAGACTTTAAAGCCGTATATAAAGGAAATTTGGGGTTGGGATGAAAAATGGCAAAGAAAGTATTTTTCTGATCATTTTAATTCTAAAGAATTAGAGATTATTCAATTCCTTGATAAAGATATAGGGTGCATATCATTGAAAGAAACTGATGAATCTCTCGAGATTTCATTAATAGAAATTTTACCAAAATACCAAAACCAAGGAATAGGAACGTTCCTTATTAGAAATATAATTAAAGAGAGTAAGAATAAGAATAAATCATTATATATTCAAGTGCTTAAATCGAATGAAGGAGCATTAAGATTGTATAAATCACTCGGGTTTATGGTTTATGATGATTCTCCATCCCATTACAGACTTAGAATAGAAATTCGGATTTTATCTAATAAATAAAGGATCTGAACTATTTCCTTCCAACATTAAAAACAATAAACATTTAAAATTAAATTCTTATAATTTATTATATTGAGTTCAATTACTTCTTGGGTGATTAAATGTGGAATTAGAAAGACATCTTAATGAAGAACTGAAAAATAGAATTATTTCAATTCTCGTACAACATGGAATAAAAAAAATAATGGTTTTCGGTTCTTATATTCGTGATGAAGCAACTACTAAGAGTGATATAGACATAATTGTAGAATTTCCGGAGGACATAAGTCTTTTAGATCATATAAGAATTGAATATGAATTATCAGAAAAGTTAGATATGAAAATTGACTTACTATCTCAAAACGGGATTAGTCCTTACATGAAAGAACAAATTATGAAAGAAGCTATAGTGATTTATGAATATTTATAGATATAATTCATCTTATTGCTTTAAGATGGCTTTTGAAAGGGGTAATCTTGAAGCAATTATTAAAAAAATAGTTTAAATAAGAATTAATTATTTAATTCTTCCTATTGCTCTAAAGTTCAATTTTGTACTAAATTCATTGAACGGAAAGATTCTCCTTCCATCTACAAGATTAGGGCTTTTTAGATTTTCTTTGAAAATTTCAGGTGTGAGAGATTTAAATTCGTCCCAATCAGTAACTAAGATGGCGCAATCAGAATCCTTAAGCGCTTCTTGTATCGTATTTGCATATTTTATATCGTCTTCAAATACTTCTCTCGCAGTTTCCTTAGCTTCTGGGTCATAGCCTATAATTTCCCCAACGTTTCTTTTTTTAAGTTCCTTAACAATCCTTATACTGGGTGATTGTCTCATGTCATCTGTTCCTGGCTTAAAGGCTAGTCCTAATAATGTAATTCTTTTATCTGTTAGCTTTCCAACTAATTCTTCTGTTAGATCCACAGTATGAATGGCTTGATCGTCATTAATATTTAACACCGCATCTAAAAGTCTGGGTGTATATCCCTTTGTTTCTGCCCAGGCTTTAATGGCATTTACATCTTTAGGAAAGCAAGATCCTCCAAAACCTACTCCAGCCCCTAAGAAACGATGATTAATTCTATAATCTAACCCAACTCCTTTCATAACTTGAACAACATCAACATTGGGAACTAATTCAGCAAAATTGGCAAACTCGTTAGCATATGAAATCTTGGTGGCTAATAGGCAGTTATTTCCATACTTAACTAATTCTGCGCTTTCTAAGTTCATTCTAAGGATAGGGCAGTTTTCTAAATGATCTCCATAAAAATACTGATAGAATTCTTCTAGCATATTACCGCTCCTTTCGTCAAATTCACCCATAACTATTCGATCTGGATGGAGTGTATCTTCGATGGAGCGTCCTTCTGCTAAAAATTCTGGTTGCATACATAAACCAAAATCTTTTCCCGGTTTCTTGCCAGAAATCTCTGTAATAATGCGCCCTACTAGATTCCTCGTTGTTCCAGGGACTACGGTGGACCTGACTACAATGAGATGATAGGAATCCTTATTTTTTAAAGCTTGCCCTATTTCTTTAGCGGTGCTTTCAATATAGTCTAGTTTTATAGACTTATCCTCCCGCATTGGCGTTCCTTGGGTGATCATGGAAATATCCGTTTCCAAAACGGCTTTTTCTTGATTTAAAGTACATTTTAATAAGTCCGGATTGTTTTCTTTTACATCTTTCATAATTTCTTCTAATCCTTCCTCATAAAACGGAGCAACTCCATTGTTTATCATTTCTGCCTTTTTTTCATTGTGAGTAGATGCTAAGACTCCAATTTGCTTTTGAGCGAAACATGCAGCACTGCATAAACCTATAAAACCTGTCCCTAAAATTGATACTTTATGCTTATACATAATAATTTTCCTAATTGAATTTGTGATATTAGGATATAAAATTTGTTTACTAATTAAAATATTTTGGGATATTGATCGAATTAATAGATAACTAATAGATTAAAAAGAAACAAAATGGATTAAGTTTTAAAGTTTTTAAGGAATTAAACTACCATTTTTAAAATAAAGAAGAAACACGTGATAATTGAAAATAGATATGAAATAATTTAATTATTTCCTTCCAATAGTTTTAAAGGAGAGATATTTACAAAATTTATCATATGGATAAAGACGACGCCCATCAACTAAATTCGGCTCCTTCATATATTTTTTAAACTTCTCTGGAGTAATATCTCCAAACTCTTCCCACTCAGTTACAAGAAATGCGCACTCAGAGTTTTCCAGAGCTTCTTCAATTGAATCGGCATAGGTAATTTCCTCTCCAAAAACTTCTTTTGCAGCTCCATCTGCTTGCGGATCATATCCAATTATCTCTTTTATATTCTTTTTTCTGAGTTCTTTAACAATTCTAATACTCGGAGCTTTCCTCATATCACTTGTTCCGGGTTTGAAAGATAGACCTAAAAGTGTGACTTTTTTACCTTCTAATGAACCAATTAACTCTTCTGCTCTTTTAACAATATGATTTCCACGTTCTTCATTAACATCTAAAACTGCTTGCAGTATTTTAGGTTTAAACCCTTTTTTCTCGGCCCAAGCTTTTATAGCATTTACATCCTTAGGAAAACAAGACCCTCCAAATCCAATACCGGCACCAAAGAATTTAGGATTAACTCTATCATCCATTCCAAGACCTTTCATCACTTCTGTCACATCTACATTTGGTACCAACTCACTGAAGCTAGCAAATTCATTTGCAAAGGAGATTTTTGTCGCCAAAAAACAATTATTCGCATATTTTACCATTTCAGCACTTTCGATATTCATACGCTCAAAAGGAGGGAATGGTTCTCCATAAAATTCTCTAAGCAAGTGTTCTAATATATCTCCGCTTTTCTTGTCAAGTTCTCCAATTATAATTCGATTTGGATGGAATGTATCATAGACTGATGCTCCTTCTCTTAGAAATTCTGGTTGCATACATAGACCAAAGTCCTTTCCTATCTTTTTACCACTTTCTTGCTCAATATTTTTCCCAATCAAATTTCTAGTAGTCCCGGGTACCACAGTACTCCGATCGACAATTAAATGATAACTTTCTTTATCTTTAAGAGCTTGACCTATCTCTTTTGATACAGTATCAATATAACTTAAATCGATGCTATTATCTTCCCTCATTGGAGTTCCCACTGAAATGAAAGTTATATCTGTGTTTAATATAGCATCCCGGTTATTGGTTATTACCTTTAATTTATCTTTTTTTACTGCTTCTTTTAAAAGTTCATCAAGTTCAGCTTCATAAAAGGGTGATTTTCCTGAATTTATTAATTTAGCTTCATCTTCCTTTATAGTTGTCGCGATTACATTAAATCCTCTACTTGCTAAAGCTGCTCCTTGAACTAATCCTACAAATCCACATCCAGCTATTGAAATATTTGTCTTCTGCATAAATATCAATGTTTATTATTATATTTTTTACTCTTAGATTGATATTAGATATGTTTATTTCTTAGAAGAATTGAAGAAATCATATAAAATTGATTATTTTCGCCTTTAAGATATAAAATATGATTGTCAAGAATTTTTCTATAATTTTAGATCTTTTAAAAATGTTAACTGAACTTTAAAATTTAGAAAATCTACTATATTATTAAATAAATTAAACTTTATTAACAAATTAAATATAAAGATACTTATAATGGCCAAAGAGTTTACTGTTCCTTAGGGGGCTTGGAGTGGAGAAAATGAGCATCATATTTTAGAGTTCCTTGAGAATTGGGGGTAAATATGTATGATATGAAGGGTTCAGAGGATGTTTCAAGTCCTCAAGTGATACAAGATGCGTTTCAGATTTTCCAAATTCGACTTTTTTTTAAAATAAATGATATAAAGGTATAATATCTACATAAATATATCATAATATGTGAAGCTAATTATGGAAAAAACGGGATATTTTGGAAAAATATTATGGATTGATTTAACAAATAAGAAATTCGAAGAAAAATCAATTTCAGGAGATTTATATCGTGAATACATTGGAGGATATGGACTAGGTTGTAAGATTCTTTATGATAATATGCCCTCAAAAATAGATCCATTAAGTGAACAATCTTTATTGGGATTTTTTCCTGGATTATTAACAGGGACTACTGCCCCTTTCTCGGGTCGATATATGGTAGTAGGGAAATCTCCTTTAACTGGAACTTGGGGAGATGCTAACAGTGGAGGAACTTTTGGACCAGAAATAAAAAAATGTGGATACGACGGGATTGTTATAACTGGGAAGGCAGATAGACCAACTTATGTTTCCATAATTGAAGGAGAAACAAGATTCAATGACGCTGGGGAACTATGGGGTAAGGATGCAATAGAGGCTGAAAATCATCTTAAAGAAAAACATGGAAAATTCATAAAAACCGCTGGAATCGGCCAAGCTGGTGAAAAATTGTCGAAAATATCGGGTATAGTTAATGATAAGGGGAGAATCGCTGCAAGAGCGGGTCTTGGAGCAATTATGGGTTCAAAAAATCTTAAAATATTGGTTTTACGTGGTCGAGAGAAAATTGAACACTATGATAAAGCCACATTCCAAGAAATGGTAAAAAGATATCATAGTACTAATCCTAATGGGAAGACTGGAAAGATAAAGAAAAAGTTGATCGGGCAGATTCCTAAAGTTCCCAAACTATTAAATAAATTAGGAGGGACAGATTCAGGCTCACCGGGAATGATTAGTATTGTATATAGGAATTTTGGAACAAGTTTTGCAAATACTCTTAGTGCAATATCGGGAGACTCACCAGTAAAGAATTGGAAAGGAATCGGCTTATTTGACTTCCCTACTGAAGACGTAAAAAAGATTTCGACCAATGTATTTAATAGCTATAAAAAGCGGGAATATGGGTGTTATAGTTGTCCAGTTCAATGTGGAGGGATTTGTGAAGTGCCAGAATTAGATTTAAAAGAAACTCATCTTCCAGAGTACGAGACATGCTGTTCTTTTGGAACTTTATTGCTTAACAAGGATCCCATATCAATATTTGAATTGAATGAAATATGTAATAGAGCTGGTTTAGATACTATTTCTACTGGTGCAACAGTAGCATTTGCGATTGAATGCTTTGAAAATGGAATAATTTCCAAAGAAGACACTGATGGCTTAGAATTAAACTGGGGCAATTCAGAAGCAATTATTGCTCTAGTAAAGAAAATGATCGATAGGGAGGGGATTGGTGATATTTTAGCAGATGGGGTAAGAATTGCTTCAGAGAAAATTGGGAAGGAAAGTGAAGAGTTTGCCATTCATTCTTTAGGTTCTGAGCTTCCGATGCATGATCCTAAATATTTTAAATCCTTAGGATTTAGTTACGCATTTGATCCTACTCCTGGACGACATACAACCGCAAGCGTCGATTTCAATGATGTAGGCCCGGTTGATAAATTTGAACCAAAAATCAGTTTACCCGAGGATATCAAGGAAAATGAGAATTCAAGATTAAAGGCTCAAAGGATCTATTCGGGATTCCACCAAGTAATGTGTAGTTCGGGATTATGTATGTTTTCAACATCAATGGGTGAGTATCCATTCATTGATATAATTAATGCATTTACTGGATGGGATATGGATGCTGAAGAGTTAATTAAAACGGGATTGAGAATTCAGAACTTAAGGCAAGCATTTACGGTTCGAGAGGGTGTAAATATAGCAACAAATACTCTTCCAAGAAGGAGCATAGGTGATCCTCCTTTCGAGAAGGGGCCTAATGAAGGAATAACAGTAGATTATAAAGAATTCTATAGAAAATTTTGTGATTTAGTGGGATGGAATCCGAAAAATGGATATCCTCTCAAAGAAACGTTAAGAGATCTTGACTTAGAATTTGTAATTGAAGATCTTTATTGATTTGATTTGTAAGTTTTACATATTGATTATTTCTTTTTACGTTATTATTTTTTTTTAACATTTTTATCAGTCTCATTTTTTCAATAAAAAGGTTAAAATATTATGCTAAAGAATTAGTAAATAGAACCAAATAGAAGAGTGTCTCCTTTAAAGTGGGAATTCTATGGGTTCTAATTAAACATTTGAAAAAATAAATTACTGAATATAACTAAAATGGTGTAGAAATTGGAAAATTTAAGAAAAAAGTTAAAGATTCCCGAGCATGCGATTAAGGAAATTAATGCGTTTATTTTAGATGAAGAAAATGTTCTAATCAACGATCTGATGGAAGTGATTGAAAAATACGGTGGCGTCGAAGAGATCAATAAAAAAGCAAAAGAAGCCAGAGATTTGGATAGTATATTACATAGATTAGATAACAAATTTCCTGAAAAAGCGGAAGATCTAAGATGGCTAATTAAACAGAGAGATAAAAACAAGTTTATCAGTGTACCGGATTATAAAAGAAAAGTTCTAGGTAATAATGTAAACCAAATGGATTTTAATGAAGATTATGCCGTGACTCTAGAATTTTCTGCTGTACAGTACTTCCCATTCTTAATAAAGATGGCGAAAAAAGCAATAAAGAATGAGCTGCTATTTCCAGGTCGGGTTATTCGAGTAAGGAAAATGAAAGAACAAGAAAATGATGGTGATCTTCTAGCAATGGCAGGTGCTATGCAAGTTATAGGAGCTTCTTATGTAGAGACATTGGATACAAAAGGAACAGCGCCTGGTCCTGATGGTATGCCCGTAAATGTACATCTTGGAGGACCAGAAACAATAACAGGCTATTTTGGAGGAGTTGGACAACCCAATGATTTTGCCCTAAAATGGATTGATGAATACTTATATTATTATACAAATTATGGGGTAAAGCAGGTACTTAATGTTAATCCAGGAACGGTTATTTTAGGATATTTCTTATACAAATTAGGGATTGAAAATGAATTCAAAATTTCAGTATATATGGGTAATGATAATCCTTATAGTGTTTTATGGACCCTAATGACCGCAAAGCTATTTGCTCGAGAGGATGGAACGAGTCCCTTGATTGGATTTAACTTAGCTAATTCTGTTAACAATGAAACAATAGAATTATCAGCTTACATTAGAAAAAATTTCGGATTTACTGATATCGTCAGATTAGAACACCACATTACTGAAACTTGGAAAAGCATTGTGAGACAGCCGTATAACAGAAGAGAAGAATTGATTGAATTAGCAAAGGATGTAAAGAATATAAGTGCAAAGCATGAAGGCGGTGATCCAGAAGTTGAGAAGAAGAGAGAATATCCAACTGATATTTTAGATTATTTCAAAACTAAAGAAGAGTTAAAAGAGGAAGGGGTATGGGATTATCTCTTGATCAACCATTTTGATCGTTTAGATGCATTAAATCATACAGCTGAAGCTCTCACGAAAAATGGCCTTTCATTCATTGCCGCAAGGAATTTACATTATTACGAGTAGAGGTGAATAATATGACGAATAAATTTGAATTTAGGCCAAAGGGAGTAATGCCTGCTATCGTAACTCCCTTTAAGAAAGAAGATGAATCAATAGATGAAAAGAATTTGAGAAACTTAGTGAACCATTTAATAGATGAAGGAGTTACTGGACTTGTTCCTTGCGGAACAACGGGAGAATTTGTTAATATGACTCTTGAGGAACGATTACAAGTTATTGAGATAGTTGTTGATGAAACAAAAGGACGAGTTCCAGTAATCGCTGGTACTGGAGAAACAGGTACAAAAATGGTGATTGATTCAACAAATGCTGCTGATGATCTAGGTGCAGATGCTGCGATCATTGTTACACCATATTATTTGAAACCCGGAGCAAAGGGACTCTATGATCATTATTATACCATCGCAGAAAATACTGATATTCCTTTAGTGTTATATAACATTCCACCATGTACTGGTGTAAGCCTTCCTTGGACAGTTGTTGAGGATCTCGCAGATATAGAAAATATTGTGGCTATAAAAGATTCCAGTGGAGATTATAAATATTTTTCTGCGCTCTTAGAAAAAGTTTCCGATAAGATATCGGTTCTCATAGGTTGGGACGAAAATGTTCTTGGAGCTTTAGCTGGAGGCGCAGCAGGCATGATCTTAGCATCAGCGAATGTTATTCCTAAAATTTGGCTAAAACTTTATGATCATGTGCAGAATAATAGATTACAAGAAGCTCAAGAATTACAAAAAAGCATTCAAAAATTCACCCGGATGATCGTAAGTTCGGGGGCATTAGGACCGAAAGAGTGTCTTAATATGATGGGAATTACCGTTGGAGTCACGCGTAAACCAGTTATTATGGGAGATACCCTGTCCTATGAACTTCGAGATGAATTTAGAATTGAACTCGAAAAAATGGGTTATCTCGAAAAGAAAGAACTTGAAATTAAAGTTGGAGAAAAAGAAATAAAAAGTAGATTCTATTCAGTAGGGATTACTCCAGAAAAGATCGAAAACTTTGACTTAAAAGTAGGGGAATCTCTCATTGGGAATCGGGCGGAATTAGCACATGTTGATTTACTCATTGGCAAAAAAGAAGGACCAGTAGGACAAGCATATACACGTGCTTTAACGGATCCTTTAGAAGGTAGAGAAGCTCTCCAAGTCATATTAGAACCAAATATGCAAGTAAAGCCCGCCACTGCCATGCTTCCGACGGTTAAGGTAAGTTCTCTTCGACACGCAAGCCTTGTTTACGGTCCTGCCCAAGCTGCTGTAGGAAAAGCCGTTATGAAATGTGTAGAAGATGGGATTTTACCCAAGGAGCTTTCTGAGGATTTAGTTTTAATAGCGAATGTATTTGTACATCCAAGTGCAAGCAGTAGAAAACGGGTTTTTATTAATAACTACAAGGCAACTAGAAATTCTATTAGAAAAGCAATGGAAGGAAGACCAGATGCCGATGAGGCAATAGGAAACGCCGAGAATGCAAGACATCCATTAAGAAATGATCCATGAGGGAGGAAAAATGCCAAGTAAAATCTTAAGAACAAATAATATTGATAAATTCATCAAATCCATACAAGAAGAAGGATTTAGGCAAGTTAAAAAAGAAAAGCAGCGCGATTTTTGGGGAAATTATTCTTTAAAACTAAAGTTTCAAAAAGATACAGAAAAGGTAAAAATGATTGCCACTCATGATGAAGATATTAAAGATATAGTGATTCTCAAATCAAATAATAAAGATATTCTTGAAACTTTCTTTTAACTATATCTCCATTTTTTATATTTTTTATTTTTTAGTTTATAAAATATTACTAAATCTTCCGAAATAAATTAAAATCTTTGTCTTCTGATATCAAAATTTAATAAACAATAACCAGAACATTCAATAGCGCAATTCCAATCTTATTAAGTAACTAATTTTAATTAAGAACCGTAGAGGATTTAACAAAATGCCTAATAAAGTCGAATTAAAAGTAGGAGATAAAGCTCCAGAATTTTGTTTGCCAGATAAGGATGAAAAAGAAATTTGTTTAAAAAATTATCAAGGGAAGTATCTTGTTCTTTACTTCTATCCTAAAGATAACACTCCCGGTTGTACGACTGAGGCAATCGGTTTCACAAATGTTCTACCGGACTTACAAGAGCTCGACGCAAGTGTTGTTGGTGTTAGTCCAGACAGCCCTGAATCTCATAAAAAATTCATAGATAAGAAAAATTTAAAAATTACTCTCTTAAGTGATGAGAATAATGAAGTTATTGATAAATATAATGCATGGGGTAAGAAAAAATTCAGAGGAAAAGAATACATGGGTGCAATCAGGAGTACCTACTTGATTAATCCCGAAGGAAAGATTGTTCACCATTGGTCGAAAGTTTCTCCAAAAGGTCATGCTGAAGATGTAAAGCAAAAGCTTGAAAAAATACGTGAAGACAAGATCTAATTAACCTATTATATTAATTTTATTAGATAAAATACTTAATTTTCTTTTTATTTTAATTTAATGGCGGCTCTGGCTCTTATCCTCAATAATTCTGCTGTTATAAAAGCCTTAAAGCAATAAAGCAATTTAATAACTACTATGATACCTTTACTTGAACTTCATACTCTCTTACAAGATCGTAATATTTATATAAAATGCTTATTTCTTTTATTTAGAAACTCATATCTTGCGTCTTTTGTATTGGGGGTTATTAAAACCCCTTAATACATCAATTCTATTATCTCTGTGAAATTTTATTTAGTCCGATTAATCTTTCTTCAACTCAACTAATAAGAGGAAAAGGAATCTTGTATCAAAAAGACTCCCATTTTCAAGACTCTCCATCTATTTCATATAGATAGTAATCTACTTTTTCTGATAAATCAGACACTCCTAATTTAAAAGTTTCTTTCAAACCTGTCCAAGCAGGATCCTCCTTTAATGGTGGTAAATCTTTTAAGGCTTTTAATCCCTCCGCAGATAATGCATTTTCAATTAATTTTCCAATTAACTTCTTCTTAGAAATTTTCTTTCCTTTTAACGTCAAATGAGCCACTAATTTATCTAAAAGTTTAGCATGTTCTTTATCTATGCGTATAGTACTAATAATTATTTTTATATCAAATTATTATGGAAGGTAAGACTGTTTAGTAAGAATTATACGTAAAATGATAAAAGAATAAAATATTAAAAAACGATGTAATTTATCTAAGATTGAGTTTTTTAAGTTTAAATAAATTACTAAGAATAAATTATGATATTTCAAAATATAAACTAATGCTTTTCAAGTATCACTAACAGAAATAAAATGAACTAAAATGAGAAATTAAATTTTAAGATTGACAAATATCCTACTAATAGGAAACCAAGTTATTATTCAACTCAATATGTTAGTTTTCTTTTCTGACAATATATTCAATATAACAGGGGAGATATGGAATATTATTAATGAAGACCTTCTTTTTTTGCTTGAATATGATTTCAAAATCGTTAAAATAAGGATCTGGCTCTTCATCATCATAATAGCTGTGTAAAACTTCACCGTGGGACTCTTTCTGGATAAATTCTCCTGGGTTCACCTCTTCACCATCTCCGTACCAAGAATCATCTTTTGAAATAAAATTCACAAAACATAATCCTCCATTCTTTAAAACCCGATACATCTCATTAATGGCCTCTCCGCTATCTTTTTTACTTAGATGAAAAACACTATTATAAGAATAGACATACCCGAACGATTTATCATCGTAAGGAATATTACGCATATCCCCTTTTCTAAGTTCAACCTCCATTTCATTCTTCTTAAAGTATTCTCGTGCTTTTTCAATATCTTCCTCAGAAATATCAATTCCAAAAGATTCATAATCCCAGCTTTTAAATAGAGCTAATTTTGGAAATTCTCCACCCGCACCACAATCCAATATTTTCTTTTCAACTGGTTCTCTATTTGCAAATCTTAGAAAATTGTATAAAGAAGAAGGAAATATCTTTCGTTCCATATTTATCTTACGCTATTTTTTTAATTTATTCTCTTAAATATGGTAAGAAATTAAACTTTTTTATCTTACTTATTCATTATGTGAATACAGAAATGGATAGATCTTCATCTATTGAAGTGCTAAATTTTAATAATTTATAAGGCACACAATTTTAATTAATCCTATTTTAATCATGATTTAGTGATAGTATATGGATGTTAAACAAACCATAGAAAAGAGACGAGCATTCCGATCCCTTGATCCAGTTGAAATTACTGATGAATTAATAAAGGACTTAGCGAGATGTGCTCAAATTGCTCCCTCTTGCTCTAATAATCAACCATGGAGATATATTTTTGTTCATGAGAAAGAACAGTTGGAGAAATTATTTACCACATTAACAGAACATAACCAATGGATTGAAAAAGCTTCTATGATGATCGCGGTCTTTTCAAAACCAGAATTTGATTGCCAGATTAAAGAGAGAGACTATTATTTGTTTGACACTGGACTCGCTACTGCTTTTATTATTTTGAGATCTACAGAACTAGGTCTTGTAGCACATCCTATAGCCGGATTCGATGAAGAGAAAGGAAAAGAAATTTTAGGGATTCCGCAAGAAATGCGATTAATAACTTTTGTAAATATTGGCAAAAAATCAGATGAAATCAACCCGGGTTTGACTGAAAATATGAAAAAAGGTGAAAAACAGAGACCTCCTCGAAAACCACTTGATCACATATACGCGGAAAATAGATTTAATAAGAAGCTTTCTCAATAATTATAGGTCTTCTATGAAAATTGTCTTTTTTTTATTTTTATCTTCAAAATTTCACTTTTATAAGTTATTAACAAAAATGAATATATAACAAAATAACTAAAGCAATTCAATGTCCTTATAAATAAAACATAACACTCATCTTGATAATATACTTTTTCTTATCCTTGATTAAGTAAAAGAAATCAAATTAACAAGTATGAAAATGACAAATTCATCAGATAATAGTTCATTTAATAAACTAATAAATGAAGAAAGTCCTTATTTACGCCAACATGCAGAAAACCCGGTAAATTGGTATCCTTGGGGTGATGAAGCATTTGAGAAAGCCAAAAAAGAAGATAAACCTATCTTTTTATCCATAGGATACTCAACATGCCATTGGTGTCATGTAATGGCCCATGAAAGCTTCGAGGATCCAGAAGTCGCAAAATTGATGAACGAAGCGTTTGTTTCAATTAAGGTTGACCGAGAGGAGAGACCAGATATTGATAAAATTTACATGACTGTATGCCAATTGATGACTGGGAGTGGTGGTTGGCCACTTACAATAATCATGACTCCAGATAAAAAACCATTTTTTGCGGGAACCTATTTTCCAAAAGAGTCCAGACATGGAAGAGCGGGATTAAAGGGGATGATCCCAAAAATTAAGGAACTTTGGGAAAATGAAAGAGAAAAATTATTAGAATCTGGAGATGAAGTTGTTCATGCCCTTCAAGATATTACCGATGAGGCTCCTGGGAATAAAGCGGATAAAAAGATCCTAATGAGAGCATATAACCAACTAGCTATGAGATATGAAGAAAAGCATGGGGGTTTTAATGAAGCACCAAAATTTCCCTCACCTCACAATTTATATTTTCTCTTACGATTTTGGAAAAGAACTCAAAACCAAGAACCTCTTAAGATGGTTGAAAAGACATTGAAAGAGATGAGAAAGGGTGGAATATTTGATCATATTGGATATGGTTTCCATCGATATTCAACAGATAAAGAATGGCTGGTTCCACATTTCGAAAAAATGCTTTATGATCAAGCATTAATTGCCATGGCATACCTGGAAGCTTATCAAGCAACTAAAAATGAGATCTATGAAAGAACTGCCCGAGAAATCTTTACTTACGTTTTACGGGATATGAGATCCCTTGAAGGAGGATTTTTTTCTGCGGAAGATGCTGACAGTGAAGGAGTTGAGGGAAAGTTTTATGTCTGGGAAACCGAAGAACTTAAAGAAATATTGAGCGAAAAAGATTATAACCTTGTAAAAACGATTTTTAACATCGAAGAATCTGGAAACTATTTAGAAGAAGCAACGAGACAAAAGACAGGAAAAAACATCCTTCATATGAAAAAATCTCTTCAAGAATATGCCAATGAGCTCAATTATGATTTCAATCAACTGAAAATGGAATTAGAACAGATAAGAAATAGATTGTTTGAATATCGTGAAAAAAGAATCCATCCTCATAAGGATGATAAAATTCTCACAGATTGGAATGGACTAATGATCGCAGCTTTAGCAAAGGGGGGAAGAATTCTAGATGAACCAGAATATATAAATGCCGCCGAAAAAACTATAGAATTCATATCAAAAAACTTGGAGCCCTCAGAGGGCAGATTACTGCATAGATTCAGAGATGGCCATTCAGAAATTGATGCTTTTATTGACGATTACTCATTTTTAATTTGGGGATTAATAGAATTATATGAAACTACATTTAACACGGATTATCTCGATAAAGCTTTAGATTTGAATAAATACTTAAGTTCTCATTTCTGGGATGAAAATATTGGGGGATTCTTTTTCACTTCTGATGAAGCAGAAGAGTTAATTGTACGCCAAAAAGAAATATATGATGGTGCAATACCCTCTGGCAACTCAGTAGCTTTATTGAATTTGTTAAGATTATATTTTATTACGGGAAATGAGAATCTTGACAAAAAGGCTGACATTTTAAGCAGAGTTTTTTCCGAGAAAATAAAAAATAATCCCAGCGCATTTACCCAGTTTTTAACGGCTGTGGATTTTGAAATAGGTCCATCTTACTCGCTCGTGATTTCGGGTGATAAAGACACTGAGAGTTCTAAAGGGATGATAAATTTAATAAGAGGACAATTTTTACCAAATAAAACGACAGTATTCAGAAACACTGCAGAGGATCCTCCCAAAATTGATAAATATTCCGATTTTATAACCTATTTTGAAAAATTGAATGAAAAAGCTACTGCTTATGTGTGTGTTAACAAAACGTGCAAACCTCCCACAAATGATCCTCAAGAAATGCTTCACTTATTGGAAATAGAGCGCAGATAATAAGTTTAATTTCATTTTATTCTATTTTAATCGATAATAAATTCATTCGAACAGGATTTATTTGGATTATAATTTTCTAATTTCTTTTATTAATTTAGAAGCTTCCTTTAGTTTTTCTGATTGTAATTTTTCAAGTTTATCCTGCTGATCTTTCTCAAGATTTCCTTTATTAATTAATTGACAAGCAGAGTAGAGCGATTGCATTATATTTCCTAAATTATGAGAATATTTATCAATAAGTTTGTGCTTTTCCTCATGCAAAATGTTATATTCTATATGCACCATGAGAATCAATATTATAACAACTATTATGATAGTTAAAAGATCATTAAAAACGATGTTTAAAAAAGTATTGACTTGATTTTGATTGCTGTCTATATCTGTTAATTGAAGGAATAGAGAAAATATTATTTGGATAATTATTATGGATGCTAGGAGATAATACCATTTGACACTTCCTTGATATTTATCTTTAAATTTTTTGTACTTTAATAAAGGAATTAATACACCAGAAACCAATATTATATTACCAAGCATAATAAAATATGGAAAGATAGCATTAAATTCATATAAAAAAATCAATAATAGCGATGGGATAAACATCAAAGTAAAGATGATAATAAAATGTTTGATTTTTATATCTAAGAAATACATTAAAAAACCTGCGGTAAAAAATAATACACTCATTATGAATGAGGCCACATATGAATATGCTAATATGATATAGATTATAGGCTCTATATTTTCATTAATAAAGAAGGGAAGAATTCCAGTAATTAAGTACAAGCTCCAAGCTATAGAAAATACTTTAAATGGATTACGTTTATTTTCATAATAAAAATCAATTGTTATAAATAATCCCAGAATTCCTAAACCATTTAAAATAATTAAACTAAAAAAATCTATAATCTCCAATAAATTAACCCCACTAATCTTCTAATCTTATATCAATCTTATAGAGCATAAATACTTAAAATTATGTCTTAAGCAGTTTAATTTTTATTAGACAAGTTTGTAAATAAATAAAATACAATTATGTAATAAACTTAAAAAAGAATATCTCGTTTTAAAATCCTAAAACCTTAAATTCTTAATGCAAAAGACTATGGAAGATTCACAAATTTATGCCTTAAATTCAATTGATCTAACAGAACCTAAATCAAACTATTTTCAAATAGATGTTTTAAAAGCAATAATGATCTTCTTGGTCATTTTTGATCATGTGGTTGACTGGAGTTTAAAAAATAGGATTGGAGTATTATTTTGGGAACGAATTTCGATCCCGGTGTTTTTAGTTCTTTTGGGGTTCAATTGGGGATTATCATTCAGAAGGAAGAATCAAACCAAGCTTAAAGAAATGTACGGTAAAGATTATTTCAAAAATAAACTCTTGCGATTCTTATTTCCCTTCCTCATACTCTATGCAATCTCTACAATAGTAGGATTGCTTCTCTACAACTTCAATTTTGGTGCGATGATAGATTCTCAATATTCTGAGTATGAGAGTCCCATTCATATGATAATTATGTATTTGCCGTTTTATGGACCTGGTAATTGGTTTATTCCTGTGTTATTTCAGGCAATCTTGGTCATCCCTCTTATATATCGTTTATTTTTAAAAAATCCTAAAATGGCAGTAATTTTATGTTTTCTTGTTGAATTTATTCTTCATATTTTTATAATCTATACAATAGCTATAGA
>CAZZIC010000004.1:49907-50976 GCA_964653985.1 uncultured archaeon
TGGCATATTGAAGTTTTTTTTAGAGATTCTATCTTCTTCTACCTTTCTGCTATTGGTATGGGTATGTGGTTGTCTTTTAACCATAAAATTGATGCTGATCGAAATGAAACTTTTTTGTTTTTACTTCCTGTCAGTTTATTTTATATGATAATGTATCAATTTTTCAGAATCGGTATTCCAATCGTACGAGGGGATTATCATTACCTAACCTTTCTTTACGCTGCCGTCCTATTTATGTTTGCTATGAAATTTCTTCCGGAGAAATCTGATGGTATCATTTCAAAGGGTATCAAATCGATTAGCAAAGCGACTTATCATATTCTTCTTGTCCAAATTTTTTACTACGCAATAATCATATACCTTTTCGGGACCCATTATCTAATTGATATTCATTCTAGACCGATAGATTTCCTTTATCTCATCATTGCATGGATAATTTGTGTACCTCTTGGAGTGCTATGGTATAAGCTTGAATACACAATTAGACGAAGGAAAAGTGAAAAGAAAAAGGGAAAATTAGCTAAGCCTCTTGATTAGATATACCAGCATTCAAAAGGACTTTTCTAAATATTAAATTCTTTTAATTTTTTATCTACTAAATTTTCTAATTCTTCAACAGACTTCATTGAATTCATTTCTTCATGGGAGATGAATAATCTCATTTCAGAGTTTTGTCTTAAGTAGGTAGAAGGATATTTCGCGTTTTTGACATCATAAAGATCCTCAAATTCATCTCTATGTAAAAAATTAGAATCAATAGGTAAATCACTTACATATTGTTTCCATTCTCTATCCATTCCTAACGCTCCGAAAGTTACAGAACACAAATTACATTCATATTCATTGGGTTTGACAATCTTCTTAAAGAAATCTTTCATTGAATTAATGGCTCCCGAATCAGCATTAAAAATCCATATTAAAGACTTATTTTCACTCATTAAAACACCATTGGATTAGTATTTTTTATTTTTTAACCTTAGAGGTTTTTAAATATATATTTCTACTATCTTAATAATTAAGAATCAGATTTGAAATTCGGTTTTATGGAATATAAAAAAATTAAAAAAAC
>CAZZIC010000004.1:51076-59500 GCA_964653985.1 uncultured archaeon
AAAACTGAATTAAAAAAACCCGAAATTGAAATTCTTCTTTTAATAAACGAGTGTTATATGAAAAATCGGAGTTTTGGTTTATTTCCATTTTGAGGAAATGTTATTAGAAACTGATTACAAAAAGGCTAGGATATCCACTTCATTATCTAAGGCAATCATTTCAGGATTTGGCTTTCTCTTTTATTTCATATTTTTTGGGTTTACCTTTTTTCAAATTGAATTACTCATGGTTATAATCATTTCAGGTTTAATAGTAACTCCTTTAGGGGCTCTCTTGGAGGATGTGATCGAAAAGAGAGTTATTGTTAGAACAATTATTGGTTTAATAAGCACTCTGTTAGGATTTCTCCTGTTTGCTAAAATCCTTGTAAACTGCTTCTAATTCAGTGAATTTATAGGAATTTGTTTATTCTATCTTTTAAAAACTTTTAGCAACTCTCATAAAACTTAATAGTTTATTCTTAAAGATTATATTAAGTGTAATTATTTGATTATTTAGATATAAGATGACTGTTAAACTAGAATTAGAAAAAGTTTCCGAACATACCGTAGCTACAAAACCTTCATCAGCCCTTCATTCCATTGCAGGTGCTGTGGCATTTCCAGAATATGTAATTGCCTTTGATCCGACTATGTTTCCAAAGACTACAGACCTTTTTCGAAAAAAAGTTGAGGATTATTTTGGTTTACCTCTTAAGTATCTTTTATTATCACATTACCATGCTGATCATGTTTTTGGTCTTAAACACTTTCGAGATATTACTATCATTTCTCCGAATGATCTTCTAATTAACTTTAAAAAATCATTAGAACAAGAGTATACAGAGGATTACATTGAAGAATGGAAACAAGAAGCACCCGAATTAGCACCATGGATAGAAGAAATAGAATTTGTTTTTCCAAATCTACTATTTCAAAATAAAATAATTCTTAGTGAAGATAAATTTCAGTTGGATTTTGAGAGAGTTGGGGGACATACTAATTGCTCTTCTTATGCCTACTTTCCTAAGGAACAAATACTTTTTGCGGGGGATCTAATATTCTCTAAGCAGTTATTATATGTAGGAGATCAAAGCAGTAATCCCGATGTTTGGATAGAAATTCTCGATCAATTTTCCAAAATGGATATCAAGAAGGTAATTCCTGGGCATGGGCCTGTATGTGATAAAGAAATGATTAAAGAACAGTTAGATTATTTAAGGAAATTGAGAAATATTATCACCAAAGCTATTCAAGAGGATCGTAGTCAGGACGAGATAGAAATTCCAGATTATTATGATACCGAATATGAACAATTAATGAATCGAAATTTAGAGCATTTATTTAAGTTTTATAGAGAAAAATCAAACTAATTATATCTCTCAAATCTATCGAGATGAATAATTTACTTTTCCTAACTTTATCTTTTTTGTCAAAATGTAACTTATTCCAAAAGCTTGGAAAAATTGAGAGATCTGGTAAGGGATTTGGATGTGGAGATTGATGAAACTGGGTTAGAACCTTATATTTCAAAAAAGATCATTAACTCCCATGGAGGAGAGATCTGGATGGAATCTGAAGGGAGAAATAAAGGAAGTACTTTTTATATAACCCTTCCTCTAAAATAGTCGCATAAGTTTGAATTATAAAAAATATAAAATTGGTTAAATTTTTTAACTTACCTTGAAACCTTATTTTCTTCCCTATAATCCAAATAGTTTGGTGAAAAGCAAGTCTAAATAGTGTAATTTATTGAAATTCGAAACAATAAAAAATTCAGAAAGCTGATCTTAAAAAATAAAGTAAAGTAAAAGTAAAAAAGAGTAAAAAATATGTAGAAATTTATTTTCCGCCGTTTTGGACGGTGGATTTCTCTTTCATGGCAACATTAATAATAGAATTCAATTGTAAATCCATGAAGTGATTCTGAATCATGGCATCCGAAGGACATGCTGAGACACATGTTCCGCATCCTTTACAAAGTACTGGATTCACTTCGGCTATTCTTTTGAACTCATTAAAATCTATTGCTCCAAAAGGACATAAGCTCTGACAAGTTCTACATCCACTACATAAGTGTTCAAGTACGACAGAGTAATAGGGTTCAATTTCTACTTCTCCTTTCGCCATAAGAGCTGCTGCTCCTGATGCTGCTCCTTTTGCCTGGGCCACCGTATCTGGAATATCCTTTGGTCCTTGAGCAACTCCCGCAACAAAAATTCCATTTGTTAAGGTATCAACAGGTCTTAACTTTGGATGTGCTTCCATAAAAAATCCGTCCGCCGATTTTTGAACGCTGAGTAGGGAAGCAATCTTGTCGGAATCTGCTCTAGCTTCTATTCCAGTTGAAAGAACAAGCATATCTACATTTAATTCAACTGGCCGTTGCATTAAGGTATCTTCAGCTCGAATAACTATATTTTTATCCTCATCTTCAGATACTTCGGCAATTCTCCCTCTAATGTAATTGATTCCATATTCTCTCTGAGCAGATTCATAAAATTCTTCATAACCCTTTCCGAATGCTCTAATATCCATATAGAAGATATAAACATCGGCTTCCGGATGTTTTTCTTTATATTGTCTGGCTTGTTTGGTTGCATACATACAACAAACTCTTGAACAATAATTATTACATCCTTCCCTGAACATTCTGCTTCCAACACATTGCAGGAATGCGACACTATGAGGTGCTTCTAAATCTGAAGGGCGAACTGGTTTTCCTAATAATGGTCCTGTGGAGCTTAAAAGTCTTTCCATCTCCAGACCAGTTATAACATTATCATATTGCCCGTAGCCATATTGTTTAAGTTCAGTCGGATCATATAAGTCCCAACCTGTAGCAATGATAATTGTACCCACTTTTTTGGTAACAATTTCGGGTTTATCATCAAATCGAATAGCATCGGGTTCACAGACATCTTCTCTGGCACAAATTCCACATTCTATACAAGCATCCTTATCTATAGTATATTCTCCAGGAACTGCTTGCGGAAATGGAATATAAATTGCTTTTCTTGTTCCCATACCAAGGTCAAACTCATTCCCCACGGTAACTGGACAAGTTTCAACACATGCTCCACAGCCTGTACAAGCTTCTTGATCAACATAGTGAGGTTTTTTTCTGATCTTAACTTCGAAGTTTCCAACATAACCGCTTACATCTTCTACTTCAGAATAGGTCATTATTTCGATATTCTTGTTTCTTGCAACATCAACCATACGAGGAGTTAAAATACACGCCGAACAATCCATTGTTGGAAAAGTTTTGTCGAGTTGAGCCATATGTCCGCCGATCGTCGGTGTTTTCTCCACTAAATATACTTTATATCCTTCATCGGCTAGATCTAGTGCCGAATTCATTCCCGCTATACCTCCACCTATTATTAGGCATGATGGTTCGACAGAAACTTTTTGTACCTCTAAAGGCTTTAATTTCCTCGCCTTTGCGACAGACATTCGTACATGATCCTTAGCAATTTCAAACGCTCCTTCAGGATCTTTCATATTTACCCAAGTTGCGTGCTCCCTAATGTTTGCTTGTTCAAATAAAAATTGGTTTAATCCTGCTTCTTTACAAGTCATACGAAATGTAGGTTCGTGCATACGAGGAGAACAAGCTGCGACTACAACTCTATTGATCTTTCCCTCTTTAATATCTTCTTTGATAATATTTTGGCCGGTATCGGAGCAAAAGAACTTATAATCCTTTGCAACAACAACATCGGGTAAAGTTTTTGCATATTCAACTAGGTCTGGGACTGATATTACTCCTCCAATATTTACACCGCAATGACACACATAGACGCCAATTTTAGGTTTTTCTCTTCCTGTAACTTTAATTTCTTTTATTTCTTCTAATTCTGTCATTATTATCCTCCTATATTAATTGCTCCTTTACCATATTTAAGAATGGTTCTATAGATATAAATGGTGAAACACCTTTCAAATCGTGATGTTTTATTAATCCTAAGCGGGATGGATCCATTCCCATTGCAACTCCTAATAATTGGGTTACATAAACTACGGGAATATTAAATGGTTCTCCAATGATGTCTTTATAGATATTATTTACTTCTAATTGTCCAAGATCGAGCTGTAGATGACAAAATGGACAAGCAGTTAAAATTATATCTGCCCCAGCATCTCTGATATTCACTAATTTCTCTCGAGTAAAATCTGCGGCTACTTCCTTGACTGCAGTTCTTAGAGCTCCTCCCGCTCCACAACACATATATTTATCTTTATAATCTATACTTTTAGCTCCAGTTAATTCGGTGATTTGATCTAAAAATCTTGGCTCTTCATATTCTCCTCCCCAAGGTCTTTTATCGCTTGGCTTCACAATATGGCACCCATAATGAACAGCTACTTTAAGATCTTGAAATTCATGTTTTATAAAATCGCTAATATAATCAAGACCCATGTCCATATATAATGATTGAACAATATGTTTAGGTTCAAATTTACCCGTATATTTCCGTCCGATTTTTTTAAGTTCTTCATTTACCTCTTTTTTAAGTTCGGGTTCATGCTCAAGCTCGTACCAAGCATCTCGAAGAGTCCCATAACAACCATTGCATCCCGTTATCGGACTTACTCCCATTTCCTCAGCGATAGCAATATTTCTGGCAGCAATTACTAGCCAAGTCGGGATATGAAAGGCACGAAAAACTCCTGGTGCAGGACAACATGATGCTCCTTGCATGTCTAATAATTCAACGTGTAGTTCATCGAAGACATCTCGAATACTTCTTTCAATCATGGGGTATCTGTTAGGGATAACACAGCCCAAGAATAGCCCATATTTCCAGTTAAATTCTGACTCATTCATTTTCTTCCTTTTCCTCCTCTTTCTTTTCTTCCTCTTTCATTTCTCTTGCATGATCCATAAGATCTCTGAATCCTACTTCTTTCATGAGTTTCTGACATTCTTCTACCGCTTCCGGATGTTGATGAACGGTAGGAGGTAAAGGAGGTAAGCCATACGATTCTCGTAAATCTCTCCATTTTTTGTTTCCTTCTCCATTAGCTGGAACTCCGTGTCCTGTTTCGTAAAAGATTTTATCTGCCAATGAAAAGTGAGCATCGAGAATATGGCCTTCCTCAACTGCGATATTTCTTAATTTAATGATCATATCAGTCACCGGGATATCTCTTGGACATCGTTCATAACAATAATAACAGGTAGAACAGAGCCAGATATCGATATCCTTAAGGACATCTTCATCTCCCATTAATGCTCTTCGGATGGCAACTCGTGTTCTGTATGCTGTACGACGCCCAGACGGACAACCCCCTGTGCAAGTTCCACAATTGATACAAGCACGTATTTTTTCTAGTCCCGCTTCAACGAATTTTTTTGAAATCCTTGAGTTTATTCCTTTAAAAACCTTTCGTTTAATATATTTTTCTACATTATCGCTCATTATATTTCAATTTTTTATGTAGTTTATTCTAGTTTGTTAAATGAATTAGATTCATATATATAAGAAGGTGCTAAACTCCTTTGTTTGATCAAACTTTAATTATAATCTTATAAAGGAAAATAAAGTTTGAAATAAAAAGTTATGTTTGATCCTACATAATTCATTTAAGAGAGGAGGTTTAAAAATATACCTTTCCATTTTATATAAGTGTTATTGATAAAGGAAATTGATTTAGTCTTAGTTCAAAAAGATCATTTTTGCCCTAGAAATTTTGGGAAAAAGATAAACGTTTCCTGTTTTTGTGATATTTGGATCATCTTTTAATTCATTAGTGTAATTTCAATTAAACAAAGAAGATTTATTACAAAATGCGGAACTTGCTTAAATAAAGAACTTGGTTATCATAATTCTCAGGGAACTCCATTTGTCTAACATGATCTATATTCTCTTGTTAATGTGATCCCATTTTATCTTTGGACATCTTAACCACTCGAGTGCATAATGCCATTCATAAACGAGGGAGGGATGGTAATCATGAGGAATTTCCTTCTCACATTTTTTAGCTTGCTTAATCTCTCTATGTAGTTCTGTAATAGTTTCATAAAGATCAAAAATATTCTCCTTATTCCTTAATTGGGCATTTTCTGTCGGAATCTCCTCATAAAAGCAGTCATTTTTGAAGAAAGGCTCAATTACTTCCAAATTTTTTTGAGTTTTTGGCAAAGTTTTAAAATCAATATGCCCTAAAGTCCATAACAAAATATAGGCTCCTTCAATACGCCAGCTCAATTGAGTTGCTATATATCTGGATGCTTCTTGCGGAAGCTTAAGAAAGTTTTTTTCTTGTTCTGAAGTACATTTATAATAATTTTTAGATCTAAACAAATTAACTAATTCTTGTTTATCTCTACCTGTTGCTGCTTGAAATATACCTATTAAAATAATAGTCCTAATGGCAACTTCTTTTGGTTTTCTAACTTGGTTATCTTTTCTGAAATTCATAACATTTCTTTTCTTCTAATAGACTCCTAATTCTATTTATCTTCAATTAGAAACTGAATTACTGTTGCTCCCGACTTTGAGACTTCAACCTCAAATTCATGCTTACTGGTCTCAAAGTTGAATATCCACTTAGTAATTTTATCCTCTACATTCATTAAGGTAAATTCAGAATGGTTATTTTTCTCTAAATACTCTTCAGCAACTTTTTGTGCTTCCTCTGAGGCAGACATAATCTAAACCCGTGAAAAATTTCTTCTCTATTATTATCATTTATACCTTCATAAATAAATCATACGTTAATGAAAACCTAATAAAAAACAAAAAATGTAATTTTATTTTTATGTTTCCAAATACCCACCGATCTTTATTTTGGAGAATAGAAAAGATTTAAAAGTTTTCATAGTTTAATTCAATCTTAATTCATCTTTTATAGCAAGATATTTTGATTATCAGTAATGCATATTATTAATATTAAAAATTTAATGATCAAATCCAATAAAATTTATGAATTTCAGAAAAACCAATAAAGATATATTATTAAAAAGGTTATAATTTCACTATAAATCCACGCATTTTATTAATTGGTAAATAAGAATGATAAATTCTTGATTTCTATGGATATAAATTAATTTTTGTAAAATTATTTTGTACAATAGGGGAGTGTGTGGGCAAGACTTCCCAAGTTCTATACCGAATTTACCCCAACATTTATATTTTATATGAAATAAATATAAATAATTACACTTATGTAATTCTTACAAGAAGTAATAAATATTGCTCAAAAAATTAACATTCATATCATTGTTTGGGTTTTTGGGGACTGGACTGGTATGAATCTTTTTGGAAAGAACGTCAACCTTATCCTTTCAAGAGATAAGAATAAAACGCTTCTTTCAAAGTAATAAAATATTAATCGATAGTATTAACAAACAAAGGTTTTGTAATTATGACGTATAAAGATAGACTCCGATCATGTAGAGATGATGACTTTGGAGGTAGTAGCGGTAATGATAGATGTTGTGAGAATCCAACTCTGGAAAAAAGAGATGGAGATACTGTTTGCATAAATTGCGGGATGGTATCAGGTAGAAATATAGTCGGAAATGAAAGACGGGCTTACACAATTCAAGAAATAGAGAAAAGAAGAAGAACCGAGCCAAGATGGCGGGAATTTGGTCCAAGAACAATCTTACCAAATACGAAAACGGACAGTAAAGGGCATAAAATAGGACCAAAAGGAAAGACTTTATTCTCAAGATTATCAAAAATTCAACAATCACTTGTAAATAGCATTGAACGAAATTTCTGGGAAGCCAAGCCGAAGATGAAGATGCTTGCTTCAAAACTAAATATTCCAGAATATATTAAAGAAACAGCATGGAAAATCTACACCCTTGTTGCCCAGAAGAAGTTAACTATGGGACGTTCAATTGACGGATTTGTAGCTGCTTCATTATACGCAGCAATAAGAGTCCATGAATTTCCACGCTTACTTGAAGAAGTTTGCGACGCTGGTATGACTGCAAGAAGAACAGTTCATCGATCATTGGGTATGGTTGTCAAGGAAGTATTACCTGAATTAGGATTGAAATATAAGCCAATAACAGCTGAACAACTTGTATATAGATTCGGAAACGATTTAAGCTTACCAATGAAAACGCAGAAAGACGCCCTTGATATGTTGATAAGTGCAACAAAGGGTGGACTTCGAAGGGTTGGAAAAGATCCGAAAGGGTTAGCAGCCTCAGTAATCTATATGGCAGCCAAGAAAACTAATCACCGCAAGACGCAAGCGGATGTATCAGATGTCGCTGGAGTAACTGAAGTGACTTTAAGATCACGCGTTAAGGAGATAAAAAAGAACATGTAACACGCTCAAGCATAGCGTTGTTATCTCTACCATTTTTTGCGATTACTGTCTCTGTATTTTTTTCTTTTAAATATTGGGGCGTAATATCTTTAACTATGAGAGATATTATAAAGAATATTTTAAATTTATTTTTTGGATTTTTTT
>CAZZIC010000005.1:0-19148 GCA_964653985.1 uncultured archaeon
A
Source organism: uncultured archaeon (assembly GCA_964653985.1). GTDB lineage: Archaea > Asgardarchaeota > Lokiarchaeia > Sigyniarchaeales > SOKP01 > CAZZIC01. Next base: position 2 of record CAZZIC010000005.1, read on the forward strand.
GATTAAGTTGTTAAGCATTAATGAATTCAATAATTTTATTGACTTTTAATCAAATATTATTTTTGGATATAAATTAATCGACAAAGTTTCCGAGATTTTTTTTGATAACAAATTATTTATATGATTTTACCTAAATAATTATTCAATACTTTTGGGGTTTTAAAAGTGAAATTCAAAAGAAAAAAGCTAACTTTGTTATTTTTGATTCTTTTCATTCTTCTAAGTGTTAATTTAGCTTTTGTGGATATATCTCTTATTGAATCCTCTGGATCATCCATAAAAAAAGGAAATTTAAAAACAGCTACACCTTGGACTTTTAAAAAGATTTTAATCAATGATCTTACTGGTTCGGGTAATGGAACATGGACTGATGTTGAAAGCACCTATGAATGGTGTTCAGGTCAAGGTACTTGGGATAACCCTTATATTTTAGAGAATATCACAATTGAAGGGGATTTTACAACAAATGGAATAGAGATTAGAAATTCGGAAGTTCCTTTTATAATAAGAAATTGTAATATATCTCAAACGGGGCCGGGGGATATTAAATATGGAGCAATAAAATTAAACTCTACCAAAAATGGTATGATAACTCAAAACAATTGTTCATATAATGATGCTGTTGGAATTAACTTACAGGAGAGTGAAAACAATACAATAATTAGCAATTTCATAAAAAAAAATCAAAAACCATCTTCATCTAAGAGATATGGAATATCTTTAGAGAGAAGTATTAAAAATACTATTAAATATAATACTATTTTAGAGAACTATTATGGTATATACCTCAAGCTGTTTAGTCACAATAATACGATTTTTAAAAATAATGTCGATGATAATACATATGGAATTTGGATCGCTCAATATTGCTTAGACAATACATTAGATGAGAATGAAATCGAAAATAATTATGATGGTATAGTTATTAGACAAGGTAGTAATAATACAAAAATAACTAATAATTTAATCGATAATAATAATTATGGAATCAATATAGAAGATATTACAAATTTATGTAATTCCACAATATGCCTTCAAAATACACTTATTAATCCAATTAATGCAAAAGACAATGGGACAAATACTCAATGGGATAATGGAGTTATCGGAAATTATTGGAGTGATTATACCGGAAAGGATCTAAATGATGATGGAATAGGGGATACTCCTTATGTTATTGATACCTACCGTAATATTAGAGATAACTTTCCCATATTCAGCGATGGAGACGATATTCCACCACAAATTACTATCAACTCACCTACAGAAAATACCACGTTTGGAATTATGGCACCTGAATTTTCAATTGATATATCTGATCCTAATTTAGATAAATCTTGGTATACGATAAATAATGGAGAAACTACCTTCAATTTTACAAATTCAACCATTAGAATAGATCAAGTTGAATGGGAAAAAACATCAGATGGAATTGTTAATTGTAGCTTTTATGGAAATGATACAAATGGTAATCAAAACAGTCTTACAATTAAATTAATAAAGGATACACTTTTGCCAGCCCTAGATTTTAAAGGGACGAATATTAATGGAACAACGATTCAAAGCTCACCAAATTTTACTATTACAATCACCGAAAAATATTTAGATTCAGTATGGGTCAAGATATTTGAAAAAGGAACTGACCAAACGTATATCCAAGAGATTAACATTTCTGAGATGCTAAATGTAGCTGTTAATTCTGATTCCTATGAGATTCCAATCCAAATTGATGAGACAACATGGAACTCATTTCACGATGGAGAAATTGAGCTAACTGTCTATGCGAATGATACTGCTGGAAATATTGGTTCGATGAATATCTTAGTTAACAAAGGAAACGCTCCAGGGAGTAATATTCCTTTCGGAGATGTTTACATAATAATTGTTTTCATTGGAGTCGTATCCACAATTCTTATCATTAAGACCAAAAAAGAAAAGTCTAATCTCTAATTTTTTTATTTTTTACTTCATATTTTTATAGTATAATTCCATTTTGTAAAACAATTTGAGAAAATGCTCTAAGAATCTCAAAATTATTAAATAAAAAAATTAATATAATAGTGAATAAAAATTCAAAAGAAGTATTTGTATATTTTAATATATGAGTCACAAAAAATGATAGTTAAATAATACTCAAAGATGAGGGTTATAATATTTGATTGAAATATTTCTCCAGATTTTTGTTGTGGTTTGTTTCATAGGATTAGTTGTAGTATTATTTTTCGAGAAAAAGGATTATATCTTTTTTTCGATCCTATTCATAACAATTGCTGGGGTAATTTCTGCTATATTTATAGAATCTGTGCGTGAGTTAGATTTCTATATTAGTTATATAGAATGGGATGTTGTTTTCTTTTTAATTGCAATGTTTACCACTGTTGAGGTGTTAGAAGAAAATAAGATCTTTGATGAAATTGGGAATAGGATAGTTAAGAGATATATGGGAAGCCCTAGATCTATGTTCTATGTAATCTGTATAATCTCAACCTTATTAGCCGCTATAGTTGAAGATCTCTCTATTGCTATGATATTTGGTCCGATTATTGTAAAAGCTTGTAGAAAGCTAGAGATTACTGCTGCTCCTTTTCTCTTAGGAATGACAGTATGTATCAATATAGCAGCAACTCTTACACCATTCGGATCAGCACAAAATATTTTAATTACCAATGAGTTCAACCTCGATTTCTTTTGGTTTGTTTCAAGACTTGGAATCTACTTTATAATTGCAATTTTTAGTACATTGTTTATTCTTGATAAAGTAATCTTAAAAAAAGATATTGAACGATGTATGGAGGAAAATTGTGTTTCAGAATTGGAAGAAGAATTAATTGATATTGATATTGATACTCCAATATCCAAGAATAAGTTTTATCGAAACCTTATAGCCTTAATTATTTATATTTTTCTCCTTATATTTATTCCTGAAATTTGGCTTGCTGGAATAATTGGGGCTCTAATTTTTGTTGTTATCAATCCCATTGAAAGCAAGGAGGGAAAAAACCGTATTTCAATGGGTCATTATATTAAGAAGGCAGATTTTAGACTTATTTTCTTTTTTATGGTTTTATTTATGTTTGTGGGATTAATGCAGGCTAATGGAACTATTGCAATGCTGGAAAAATTATTAGAAAATGTTTCTCGGGATAATGAATTTTTATTAGCGATCATAATTTTGTTATCAACCTCAGTACTAAGTGGATTTTTAGATAATACGCCAGTTACAGTTATATTTATTCCTATTTTAGGAATTTTATTAAATTTACCTGAATTCCATAGAGGACCTTTAATGGTAGCTTTTATTCTCGGTATAAATTTGGGAGGAAACTTTCTTCCTCAGGGATCTGCCGCAGACTTAATGACATTACAGATTAGTCAAGACTATAAAGTAAAGGAATTAAATTACAAAAGATTGTTTAAAGTAGGAGGATTATTCTCAATCCTACATATCGCTATCGGGATTGGATATTTAGCTGTACTAGTTTATTTCTTTTAAAATTAAGTAGGAAAAATGAGAATATCTTAAATTAAAGAGAATCCTTGCTTTTTCCTTTTTTCACCCTTTCCACGATAGGGAGAAGTATCTTGTTGATATCTTTAAAAAATCTGAGATCTGCCACTTTATCATAAGGAGTCTCCCCTAAATTGAGAATAATTAATTTTGCTCCATTCTTCTTAGCAATTCTTGGCATATTAGCCGCAGGACTTACCACTAACGAGGAACCTATGACGAAAAACACGTCCGCTTTTTTCGACCATTCCATTGCTTCATACAATTCATCTTCTGGTAGGGGGTCCCCAAAGTTTACAATACTTGAGATAATTCTCCCATCACATTCTGGGCATTTTGGTTGATTATCATAGACTGTACTGGTCCTATAACCTTTACCCCATTTTCGCTGATCCCAGCCAGCTTCCTTAAAGGTTAGTTTAAGACCGCAATTTAAACATTTCATAAAATGCAAATTACCATGAAGTTCGCTCATTTTTTCGAAAGGAATACCAGATTTAGCATGTAAACCATCCACATTCTGTGTAATAAGATAATCCATTTTACCGATATCTAATAATTCTTTAATAGCTTCATGTCCTTTATTAGGTTTTACCTTGTCCCAAGGAGGAGATTTTGGAGGTGGCCTTCCTTCATCTCTTCTCGTCCAAACTCCATCCGGACCTCGATAATCGGGTAAGCCAGAGGCTGTAGAAATCCCAGCGCCTGTAAAGATAAGTATATTTTCTGCGTTTACAATCCATTTACTGGCTAAAGCGATCTTTTCTTCTAAATTCATTTCATTTGTAAACAAATTAGATTATTTCCTAATTATCAATATAATGGTTTACCAACTTAAAAAATTATTTCGTATAATACTAAAGAAGTTAATAAGAGCCTATATTAGACTCAAATCAGAATCCTTGGTTTCCTTAATAAAAACATAGGTTAAAGGAATATTAACTAGCAAAAGAAAGCTAAATATAATAAAAGAAAGTCCTAGACTAAAGAAGAAGGTAATCGCGCTACTTATAAATAGCCCCGAAGTTATTCCGATGGCCCCTAGTAGAGACTTTAATCCAGTCCCTGTCCCCCTGGCGTTAGTTGGAGTTATTTCTAAAGTGACTATTCGAACTAATACTCCCAAACCCCAATAAGATACGTTAGCTAATGAAGCACCAATAGATACAATAAAAAGGGCTCCGCTTTGGAGATTTGCGCCAATAATAACCATAAGGATCGAAATAGGCATTAGGAAGGAATAAAAATATAATAAAACTCGCCTACCATATTTATCAGCGATAAACCCAGTAAATAAATAGCCAATTATTACAGAAAAACTAATTGCGTATATCACAATATTTATTTCTGAATCATTCAAAGAAGAACTATTTGCTAAATATGATTCTCCGATATTTACGAATAAATAATTTAATCCGACCAGAAAACTTATGATTAAGATAGAGAGAAATTCCTTCTTATGGGAGGTTGAAAAAATGTTTTTTAAATTCCTTTTAAGGAGACTTTGATTTTCATTATTTACTGATTGTTCTCCTTTTAATTCAGTATATTTGGAAGTTTCTTTAAAGGTAAATAAGATTAAAAATCCCAATGGTATTGCTAAAAGTATAGCAAAATAGGTCATTCCCCTCCAGTTAGATGTGGTTTCTGTTATAAAAATACTCCTAAATGTAGGAACCAGAAGTGCCCCTATAACGCCTCCAACCAAAATGAGATTTGTCCAGAAAGCCCTCTTACCCGGTTTGGTCTCTTCATTTATATAAATGACCCAAATATCTGAACTAAAAAAGATATAAAGAAAAAACAAAAAGATAGCATATTGGATGATGTTTCCCGAAATACTAACCAAGAAAGATGCGATTCCCATACCGAATACTGTCATTGCAAGAAGTGTCTTTCTACCAATTTTATCCGCCATAAACTGGTTTAAAAATACTAAATAGGTCCCAACTGTGGCAATAGCAACGGCAATCTGAAAAATAGATTCAGCTACATTCTGAGGATAAGAAAATAAAAATTCATCTATGATCTTGCTTGGAACTGCAGTTAACATTAAGGTTGTATACGTGTCTAATATTTCAACAAAAATTAAAACGACTACTATATAAAAAAAGAACCTTTTCGAATCCCCACTTTCCATATAGTAAATTGGTTGTAATATTATTTAAATACTCATAGTGAAAAAAGGAACTAAATTTATTTTCTATCAAACATATTTTTGAGGAACATTAATCCTAAAAAGCCACCAAAAGCGGCTCCAAGAGCACCTCTATTATCATGTAAGACATTATCAATTGATAAAACGAATCCAAGCAAAATACGCCGATCTGTAACATTATCAAGAATCTTTAAAGCATATGTATCCTTAAAATCAAACAAACCATTTAAAAAGACATCCCGCCACCTGTCTGCTTTTTCAATTTCAGCGACTACTTGATTAGTAGTAAGATCAACTACATTAAACGACCATCCCATGAATTCTCCTCGAGCTTCATACCATTTATTTCCGTCAGGATCTTCTAACCAAAATTTGGGATGAAAAAAGGAAGTTATTTTCTTTTTGATTCTGGCTATTTGAAAACCATCGGGATCTTTTAAATCTTGAGCTCCCCGAGCAGAAACGATTTTTTCATAGATAGTAGCCGCAATTGAACCATTGGGATTGGACAATTCAATTTTTCTTCGAAAGCTTAAAAATTTTCTTCTCATATGACCAATTACTCTTCCATTTTCATCCAAGATTTCTCCGCTTCCGAAATCCCAATACTTTTCCTTCAAGATATAATAATTTCTATTTAAGTTAAAAAGATCTCCGGAATTTTCAGAGATAATATTTCTATTTTTTAATATAATTGCAGCATCTTGTTGGGATTTATCCATAGGGAGATTATCATAGTCAACGGGACTTTTACTTAGTAAAGAACCGCATTGTTCACAAAAAATTTGTTTTTCCTCTATTAGATTATTACCACAGTATAGACAATACATTTTTGCGAATTTTCATAATTTCATTTCAGCTTAACGAAAAATCAGCATCGTATATTATTAATATTTTTAGAGTCCAATTATTATCTGCTGAAATTTTTCTTGGTATTATTCAATCTCTCAATTAATAAGGAATAATTTTTGGTAAGATTGTAGTATTCGATCATTTCCAAGGGTTCAGAAACTTTATTAAGTCTATTGAGAGTATGAGAGTCACAACCAACAGCTACGGGGATTTTATATTGACTTAATTTATTAAAAAATCGCTCATATTTAGCCGAATAAAATTGTGAATAACGGGAATTAAATTCAAAGTATACTTGAAAATCATTTAGAAAACCAGCTAAAAGATTAAGGTCTCCATAAATAAAATTAGAAGGATCAAAATGAGCTAAGCCTAACAAAGGTTGGGTTTTGGATCCTTGACGCCTTTTCCAGCTATTTAATATATTTTTTACAAATCCAATAGATTGTGGTGTCTCAAGATATTCAAATAAGATTAAGTCAAAACGAGAGGGATCAATAAGACGATTAATGTATTTTAAACTACTTCCAAGATCAATCTCAACACCTTTTAAAACAGTAAGGTTATTATCTGACTTCTCTAATTGATTCTGAGCATCAGAGATCTCTCTCAAGTATGAATCAATTTTATCCTTAGAATCAAGTGTAGGAATGAGATTTTTCTTCCAAGAGTCCGAGAAATGGTCCGTTATTGCTATAAAATCGAGATTCAGATTGGAAACTTTTTTCATTATTCGAGAAATACTACTATTTCCATCAGAATATGTAGAATGGATATGCAAATTCATTCTGGCTAACTTATTTATCATTTTTAATGGTATACTTTAACTTCTGTATGAGTTGTATTTAGTATAAAGAATAATATTGAATGAAATTAACGATGAGAAAAATAAAATTAGGAAATACTAAAGAGGAGATCCCAGTTATTGGGCAAGGTTCTTATGGTATATTTCAAAATCAATCTCAAAAGACCTATGATCAATGGATTAAGGTATTCAGAAAAGGAATTGAATTAGGAATGACCCACATTGATACCGCAGAGCTCTATGGAAGTGGAAAAAGTGAAGAGATTGTAGGAAAGGCAATAAAAGGATATGAAAGAGAGGAGCTCTTTATTACTACTAAAATGCTTCCTAAACGAAAAACTAAAAAGGAGATACATAGAGCTATAGAAAAAAGTTTACAGAGATTAGGATTGGATTATGTTGATTTATATCTTATTCATTGGCTTGAAGAAGATAGTTCAATTGAGAAAATTATTCAAACATTTGAAGAATTTGTAGATCAAGGAAAGACGAAATTTATTGGAGTAAGTAATTTTTCAAGAGAGGAGTTCAAAAAAGCTCAAAACTCTGCTAAGAAATATGAAATTGTGACCAATCAAATAGAGATTAACATTAAAAAACAAAACCCTATTCTTAACGATCTGAGGTTCTACAAAGATAAAAATGTTATTTTAACTGCATATACTCCGCTAGCTAAAGGAAATTATTCTGGTTTAAGTCCAGAACTAAAAGAAGCTTTGAATTCTTTAGCATCCAAGTATAAGGCAACTAAACCACAGATTGCCTTAGCTTGGCTGATAAATCATAAAAACGTTATTGCTATCCCAAGAACAAGTAATCTTGAACATCTTAAAGCAAATGCTGAAGTAAATGAAATAAGGTTATCGAAAAAAGATCTAGAGGAATTATATTTAAAGTGAGAAACTTATATACCGTAATAATAGAAAATTAAAATAAAAATTGATTAATATTAGATTATCATTATTATTTGTTGTGATTATCTGAGTGATAAGTTTTTATGTTTATTTTTACTTAGTTTCTTTCTCAGGTGCATCTTCTACATCTTTTTCTGCTTCTTTTCCGAATTCCTTTTTTGCCTCTTTGAGAATTTCATCTTCTAATTCTTCGGACATCTCTTCAACTTTTGGAAAATTCCGCCCTGCATGAACCTTTTCAAAATGTCTTTTATGTGCTAATATTTCCTCATGTAGGGGCATTAATTCTTCATTCTTTAACATTCGATTATAAAAATTCATTACTGTAACATAAAGGTCTTGTACGAAGGTATCAATTTGGGAAAGTTCATAGGAGATTTCCCTAATTGAATTTAAATCTATGCGCACATCAACCTCACGTGCTAATAATTCTGCTTTAATCTGTTTTTTTAGCCTTCTAACTTCATAATGACTCCAGATTATTTCGTAAATATAGTAATTAACCGCTTGAATGGCTTCTATTGAAAGGGACAAAATTAACGAACCACCAATATCGCCAGTAATGAATAAAGCAGTAAGAGTTCCTAATATTAATGTAATTATCCTGTATATTACTGTTTTATACAGACTTAATTTCCAATTAGCTTCTACCATATCAAATTTACCTAATCTATTTTATAAATTTTAAATATAAATTAATTTTAATACCTTTAATTTAGGATTACAAAAAGTAATTAGAATAATTTTCTAATCTGAACTTGCGAATAAAATAAGTTTGTGTTTAGAAAACGATAATAAATGTTTTTCATATGTAGATTACCTAAATGAGTAAATTTTAAAATATATTCTATTTATCTTTTTCTTATTAAAAATATATTTGAGTTTAATTTAAATATTAGGTTTTAAAACTATAGTATTTTATTATTCTTCCCATTTAGAATCAAATCCCTATTATTCTATATAAAATTAGGTGAAATTTGTTAAAGAGTTTATCCTATTTCTTTGATGATTTATCAAAAAATTTTAGAATTATTCAAAAAAATTAGTAGTAATTTGTGTTCTTTGTGTGCTCTTATGAGACCTCTATTTCTTGATTATAGCGGATCATAACAGCGCCACCAAATAATAAAGAAGTACCAAAAATAATAAGAATCGAATTTAAGATGAATTCTGAAGAAACTTCCCCGATAACAATATCACCTATTACTATTTGGTCAATTGAAAGTATACCTGCAAAAAATAATCCCACTATAACAAACAAGAAGATCGCAGACAAGAATTGAATTAATCCAAAGATTAGATTAATATAATAAATGATCTTTAATTTGCTTTTTTCCAAATCAATAATTTGTCCTCCACCAATACTGATAGCAACCTTATCCTTATCCACTTTTCTAACGAAAAAGTAAACAAATTCTCTTAAAGGTATGAGATCAAATATCAAAGTTGATATGGTGAAAACAATAATAAAAATTAGTATCCTTGATAAAACATTATCAAAAAAGGGAATAAATCCGGGGATGGTGGTGTTTAATGTTGCTAAATTTTTTATAACCCATATTAGTACACCGACAATTATAACCACACCAAATTTTATACCTCCCACAGTCATGGGTATCGAATATCTGTCAGTGATAGTTAGCAAATAGTATAACAGTCCGAAGATCAAAATTATTAACCCTATTAAAATAGCAAGCTCAGACAAAACAAAAGATAAAATTAAGCATGTAATTCCGATGATAATTGGTAGATATGGAAATAATGGAGCTTTAAACGGCCGATCAAGCTCTTTTCTTTTATACCGTAGACTTACAGCGGCAAAGTTTACAAAGGCTAAACCAAAGAAATAAATAAAACTTGTCATATTTGCCGCTAAATCTATTGAATTCGGAAGAAAAGTTATAAAATATGTTATCGCCAAGGATAAGCTTGTAGTTATAATCAATGAATATGTTGGTACGTTTGTTCCCTTGTCAATTTTTTGAAATTTTTCGTGAACATAGTTATCCCTTGCCAAGGCATGAAAAACATTTATAGCTGAACTAATTGCAGCGTTCATGGCAATTAAAGTCGATATTAGTACTCCAAACCCCATAAGATAAAAACCAAAAGAGCCTAAAATATCTTCTAAAACTTCAGCTAACAAAATCGGAGTTTCACGGAGACCTTCTAACCCTTGTCCAATATTCATTAAAACGACAGTAGTAACGGAAAGATAAATTACAAGAGTTAAGAATATTGCCAAAATATTAACCTTGGGAGCATTTTTACTTGGATTTTTAAGGCTCGGATTCATATATGCCAAATTTGAAGTAATAGAGGTAAAACTAATAAAGAGGAAAGCGAACATGTTCATAACGGCAAAAAAGCTTGTCCCACTTAATAGATAATCGGGCTCATAAACTGCCGGATTAGTTATAGGTGAGATTAAGGTTCCGGCTATAATAAAAATTATAAAAAGAACTATTAAAATGATAGTCAAATAAATCAAACTGTTTGTTGCTATTCTTTCCGTTCTGAATACCCCTACTCCAATAATTAAAATAACTAAAAGTGATATGTATGGGAAAAACTGTGTATATGTACCTATGAAAGGAAACATCTGTTGAAGAACTATGGAGAACGCCAATGCAGAAAACACACATGTGCCAATATTTGCTAGCCAGAGAAAGAAACCGATTATAAAGGCCAGAAAGCCTCCCATTGCCTCCTTCGAAAAGTTATATGCCCCACCTGAATAGGGTAAGCTAGTAGTTAGCTCAGAGTAATTTAATGCTGTCAGAAAAATCAAAAATCCTCCAAGACTTAAACTTATCAAGACTCCTGGACCTGCTACAGATATTGCAGTACTTAACAAAACGAATATAGATGCTCCTATTCCACAGCCAACACCATATAATATAAGTTGTATAGGAGATAATCGTCTTTCTTCGCGTCCTTCCTTGTCAGTTTTTTGTGTTTCTTTTGCTTTTTCATTCAAAAAAATCAACAATTTAGTTTGAATTCACTTCTGAATATAGTTTAAAAATATTAAAATTAACCTTAGGATTTCTCTAAATGAAATATTCCCGAAATTATTGATAGTAGAGCTCCAAAGAAAATAAACCATACTAGGAGATTAGTTATAAATGTATTTAATTCAATAGCATTAAAGGTGATACCAAAGAACCAAATCATAAAAAATATTCCTGCAATGATAAGAATCCCACCGAAAAATTTAGAGAGCCTATAAACCAAGGACAATATTTCCAACCTATGAATCCGACTTTCTTTATCCCTGATTTCTTTTTCTTGCGTTTCTAGTTCTCCCTTCAATTTTTGAAAAATCTCCCGAGAATCGCTAATACTTTCTTCCATCACTTCTTTGGCTTTTTGTAGTTTCTCATATTCATTTTCAGTATCTTCTAACTTTTCATTTAAAGCTTCTAGCCGTTCTTCTCTCTCTTCATTTTCTTTCTTTGAGGTTTCAATTTTTTCTCTGAGTTCTTCGAGTCGAGTTTCATTTACCTCGACCAATTCTTGTTTTTTTTCAATTTTCTCCTCAAGATTTTCTGAAGTTTCTTGTAATTTTTGAAGTTCGGATTCTAGATCTAAGATTTGTTGTTGTTTTTGAGTCATCTGAAACTTATACTTTTCGAGAAGTTCCTCGTAAGTATCTCGTTGATCTTTCATTTCGGGAAATCCTTCTTGGTATTCCTTAACTTGTTGCTCGATTTCCTTAAGTCTTTTTTCTTTCTTCTCAAGTTGTTCATTCAATAACTTTAATTCATCTTCCTTTGCTTCAATTAAATTATTGGAATGCTCTAACTCAACTCTATTCTTCTCGATAGAGGCTTTAATAGTTTCATTTTCTGCTTTTAGACTATTCAACTTCTTTTCAAGGGCTTCAGCTTCTTCCCCTAAAAGTTCTATTGAGTTCTCTTTCTCCTTTATTTCTTCCCTTAAGTTTTGAATCTCTTCTCTTAATTCGTCCTTTTTAGCTACTTTTTCCTTGACATCGTCAGTTAAGACAATCAAATCGACTTGTCGGGATTCATAATTCTTCACAAGTTGTTCATTATTTTTAATAAGTTCTTTGTATTCCTCTTCTAATGTTTCCATGCTTTCTTCGGTTATTTCCATTCTATCCTCAATGTTGTTCAGTTCTTCCTTTTTCTTATCGTATTTGTCCTCTATTTCTGAAATAGACCCTTGCAGTGCTTGTAAATATTGTGCTTTATCATCAATTTTTTTAGAAATCGTGTCAAACTGAGATCGTGCTTCTTTGATCTCTTTGTTAATTTTTTCAACAGCTTCTTTATCTACTTTCTCTTCAATTTCTTTTTCTTCTTCAATTGATTTGGAAATATCTTCAATACTATTCTCAAAGGTACGGAGTTTTTTATCTATCATATCTCTGGAATCTTTAGCCTTCGTTAAGAATTCTTTATCCACTTTTTCAACTTCTTTTTCCGTTTTGGCGTTCTTCTCCTCTTGCTCTAACTCGTCAGTCATATTTTTAGCTCTTTAATTAATGATTGAAAAATTCTTACCTATTTGTTATTAGAATTTAAAGATTTAAAATTTATATGTATTGTAATTTTTCAAAATAAATCTTTATTTGTATAGATACTATTTTTATTAAATAACTAACCATTTAATTCATTCAAAGCGGTAAGCAATTAATACATATACCTTTTTTAATTATTTAAATGTTATATATTTTCCCAAATTTCAAATTACATTTAGGATTTTAAAGATAAGTTTAAAAAAACATGTTCTAAATATAAACATTTTTCTTGATATTTATTACAGAAATAAGAGGATGAATTACTGATTTTTATAAAACTTAACTTGAATTGCTATCTGTAAAGTTCTTGGACCGAAAGTTACTAATATATAAAGATTTTCGCGACCTCCAATTTCTAGTTGATTATTCAACATAGGAATTCTTATTTGTCGGCTCCCATAAGTACTCGCCAACTCATGATCAAAATGGTTAAAGTCCGCTCTATTTTCCAAAGCTTGAACGGTATGTAAAAAGTTTTGGCTATTTTGCTTTGATAATTCGGCAAATTTATAATGCAAGTCTAAATAATTCCCATATTCATGCTCATTTACTATTAAACTTGTGGTTGTGTGATAAGTTTTAATAAAAATTTCTCCATCTTGGAACGAGGGATATTTATTTTTACTTTTCTCGAAAATTTCCGTGATAAGATCAGTAAGAAATAGGAGTTGAGTTATTGAATAACTTCTCAATTTTATTTTATAAAAGATATTGACTTCTGAGTTAGTTTCAATTTCTTTTTCAATCTTAACCTCTCTTTTAATTTGATATAGTTCTTGCGAATTATCATTTATTTCAAATTTTTCTGGATTCAATCTATTTAAATTTCGAAAAGCCCAAGTTCTTAGCAGATTTTTTTGAGAAAATTCCAACTTTTTAGTGCTTTCATGAAAACCTCTACCCATTTGTGATATCTCTAAGGTTGGAGTAGCACTTCCGATCGTTAATTTATTCCAGCAATTTTGAATAAAACCACCATAGTTGAATAGATTTTCAAAACATTTGGTTGGGGTTGATCCTCCAAATGTTCTTGGGTCGATTTCAATCCATAGATTATTGGCGAATTTCATTAAACTTAGGTATGAATAAAAGTCACTAAAAAGATCCAATCCACTGATTATAAAAATATTATTTTGAAACTTTGAGATAACTGATTTTAAGATCTGCGGTGTTATAAACCCATTATGATAATCAGGAAGGTTGAAATTTCCTAAGTCGATCTTTATAAAATAATCATTATCTGTACAATAATTAAAGAATTCTCGGATAATTTCATTGTTTTCTTGAGAAAGATCTAATTGAATGTATGAGGGATAGACGACAATTCCAACCACATCAATCTTTTTGTTAATTTTTTCAATCTCGTTCAAAATAGGATGAAGAGTGGTAAATTGAGATAAATCATAAGACAATATGGCTTTAAAAAGGTCAGGTTTATTTTGGACGACGGAAAGAACATCTTGATTCGAGATTCCGTAATCTCTTCCTAAATTCATTCCTTGAACCAGCCCTAATTCAATATTCGCACAATTAAGTTCTATTATTCCATCTTCTACACTTATCTTCCTATGATAGAAATAAGGTCTATTATTTGAATCTTTTAGTACTATTAGTTTTTCTAATTGCTCTGATTTTTTCACATCAGTAAATATTGGCCATATTAAGGAATCAATCTTTTTATAGAGAAAGGCATTAGCATACTCTTTACCGAAAATACAACTAAAATCCGGCTGATAAAATCTTTCTTCGCTCATATGTTAATTATATTCAAATTGAATTTTAAAGTATTTTAATATTAATATGCACTAGATTGAAAAAATTAGAGAAGATAAGAATTTCCAGATAAAACCCCAGATTATCATTTTAACATTTCCATAATTTCATTATAGGAGGTATTGGGCATGGGACCAAAAAATTCTACTTTTGCTGCTCCAACAGCGTTTGCAAATCTCAATATTTTTGCTGAATCCCAGTTTGCTAAATATCCCGTAATAAAGGCACCATCAAAAGCATCTCCAGCCCCAGTAGGATCAATTTCCTTTACTTTAAATGAAGGTTCATGAATACCGTCAGGATTTTCTCTTGTAAATAAGGTAGACCCTTCTTTTCCTTGTTTTAAAACAACAAATTCTGGTCCTTTTTCTAATAATGAAATGCAAGCTTTTTTTGGATCTTCCTTTCTTGCTAACATTTCCGCTTCTTCCCCGCTGGGAAGTAAAATGGTAGTTTTCTTTAACACGGGTTCAGAAATTTCGAGAATTTTCTCGATGTCCAGCATTTCAGGTCTTAAATTCGGATCAAAGGAAATGATAACATTGGAATTTTTTTCTTTAGCTACATCTATAGCCTTATAACAAGCTTCTTTTGAACTTTCGCTAATTGAAAGAGCGCTCCCCATAATATGTAAAGCCTTTACATCTTTAAAATATGAAGGACTGATATCGTTAGGGGATATCTCCCCAGCAGCCCCTGGAGCGAAGATAAATTTTCTACCTCCATCAGAATTATATTGGTTAAATGCAATCCCAGTTGTCTTTGCTTGCAATGTTTTTATTTGAGAGATATCAACTCCATCTTTTTTCAGCTTTTGAATAATACACTGACCAAATTCATCATCACCAATAGCTCCGATATATCCAGTAGTCAAGGCTAAGTTTTCTGCCATACGTGCTACGGAATCGATGAAATTCGCAGGCGCTCCACTTGGATATGGTCCCCTATATATTTTTCCAATTTTGCCATGGGGTACATCAACTTCCTCTCTCATAATTTCTACTAATAATTCTCCTAAACAAATAACATTCGGAGTCATAATTTCTCCAATTTAAGTTTGAAATTTAATTTTTTTAAAGCGTTCTAAAATTTGTAAGAAGGTTATGGTAATGTTTTAGATTTATAATTATTGATATTTAAACTCTTAGATGACTTAATTTAAGATAAATTTCAAGAATTTTTTCTAACTTTTTTTATAATTGTGTAAATTCTTAAAAAAGTGTATCATTGGATGGCTAACGTAGTTAGATAGGGATTTTTTTAATTTTAATCCAAATCATTTCATTGGCTTTAATCGGAATTTATATAAACTTATAGGTAGAAAGATTTTTATGGAAAGTCAAAATGAATTTGAAGAAAAAATTACTAGATTTGAAGAAATTCTGACAAATAAATATACCATATTCCTTAATATCATTCTTTTCGGATTAGCTTATATATTCCAGAAATTTTTTTCTGAATTAGATGAGACGTTTATTGCTGTAGTTCTTCGAAACGATTTACTGAGACCTATAGCGGATCCCTTTTGGTTAGTAATGTTTTGGCCGACCGTTGCGATATTTTTCCTTTCGATTACGGTATTTTTTGTTTTTGCAAATAAGCGTAGTACCGCGTTAGCAATGCTTGCAATCGTTGTTCTAGGAGGATTATTTCTGGGAGATGCATTAAAAACTATATTTGACTTACCAAGACCACCTCAATCATTTTCTGATTGGGTTCCTGCTATTTATGAAAGTTTTATACCAACTACTGCCGAAACAAATGATTTTCCTGCTCAATCAGTGCTTGTTCCAGCGGGTTTTTGTACATATTTCTACTTAAGGAATCCGACTAAAAAGAAAGGAATTCTTTTCACAATCTATGTGGTTTTGATGTTTTTTGCGAGACCATATATTGGAGTAAATCACATTTCAGCCAGTATAGCCGGTACCATAATCGGAGTATACACAGGACTTATAGTATATAGATATACCGATGATGTACGAGACTTATCAGTTTTTGATAGTAAAATAAAGAAATTAATCATTGCTTTAGGGTTCTTTATCCTTATGTTTTTGATTTATTGGCTACAGAGACCTCTCTTTCACACGAGGGCAGCTCAAGGTGTTGATCTCGACATTAGAATGTTTATGATTGTATTAGGAGGTTTCCTTGGAATTTCAATTACCGATTATCCAAGAGAGTTAAAGTTTAAAGCAACTGAGTTCAATGAAAAACTTAGCTTCTACGGAGCAATATTAATCAGCTACTTAATACTATTTGGGGTTTATGTTGTGACACTTATCCTTCCCGAACAATTATTATGGTTGGGAATCATAATCGGATTTATTGATGGGTTATGGATCTCCATTGGCGGACCTAAACTGGTAGAGAATTTAAATAATGATATAAGGATTGAATAGTTTCAATATGTATTATGAACAAATAAAAAAATAAAGAGGATAAAAAAAATGGTTATAGATTCGCACGTGCATCTCTTTTTTGAGGGGTCAGATCCAGAGCAATTTTTCATGGGATGTGCTCGACAGGGAGTAGCATTTTTCGGAAGAAATAAACCCCCAGAGGAATATCAAGATGTAAAACAGCTTTTTGACCAAACCTTGCAAATTCTTTCAGATAAAACAGGAGAACGTTTAATTAGTGAAATGAACAAGGCAAATATTAAAAAGGCGATAATGCTTCCCTTAGATTTTTGGTTGAAATATCCCACCTCGGAACACCTAGGAGTCTCTATTAAACGGAAAAATGAAATATTCGGAGAAGTAGTTGAAACGTATCCTGATAGGCTTAAAACATATTTTGGAATTGATCCAAGAAGAAGAGACGCAGTTGACCTTTTAAACAATGCGATGAAAAAATGGGAACCGGTCGGACTTAAAATTCACCCTACTGCGGGGTTTTTTCCAGATGATCCCATCTGCTATCCACTGTACGAAGAAGCTTCTAATTATGGTTTACCTATTTTAATTCATAGCGGACAAGAACCTGCTCCTATGGGTGCTAAATGGTCTCATCCTATGTACATTGATACAGTTGCAGCAGATTTTCCAAATACAACAATTATAATAGCTCATTGCGGTCACGGCTGGTGGTTACAAGCCCTAGATTTTGCAATCTCTAAACCTAACCTATACGTAGATTTTAGCGGCTGGCAATTTCCTTATACACTGAATCCCGATTACTTTTGGAAACCCCTAAGGAGGGCGATTGATATGCTTGGTCCTTGGAGGGTCCTTTTTGGTACAGATGGCTCAATGTTAGATATTATATTATCTCCAAAAAAGTGGGCTAAAGTCGTAAAAAATCCGTCAAAATCTACAGAAATTGAATTTACCGAACGAGAAATTGAAATTTTCACTGAAAAGGCGGCTCAGAAACTCTACAATATCTAATTTTAAACCTTTTTTCTTTTCATTTTTTCGCGAATTTAATTTTAGGTAAATCATATAATTTTTAATAATTGCATTTTTTAATGAATTAATCCATTAACTGCTCAAGGAGACCATCTTAATATGTCTGAAGAGAGAAAGGAAATTGGACCTTATGAATACCCCACCCACTTTTTCAGTCAAACAGGACTTTTAGTTTCGCTGGGAAAAAATGATGAAAAGAACGTGATGGCTTTAGATTGGAAATCTATCGGAGAATTATGGCATATCCCTGTCATAACCGTAGCTGTTGCTCCAAGTAGATATACATTCGAACTCCTAACTAAGGGTATACGAGAATTTACTGTAAATATTCCATCAGCTAAAATTGAAGATGCGATTATGATTACCGGATCTTCATCAGGAAAGAACGTGGATAAATTTAAAAAAGCAGATTTAGAACCTTTAGAAGGAAAAGAAACAAGAGTTCCAACAATTAAAGATTCTCTTCTTAGCTATGAATGTAAAATAGTTCACGAAACTCAATCGGGGAATATGGCACCTCATCATCTTTTCTTTGGTAAAATTCTAAAAGCTTATGCTCATCCCAGTATAATAGAATAAGAGTATTAATTTATTATTTTATATTTTTTTTGAACAATAGCAATCATGGGAAGATAAAATCTTTTCTCCACATGGACATTCATCTGGATGGTTATATTTTTCACATATTTTATTTATGACCTCACAAGAAAAGAGTAGATTAAATTTTTCACTTTCACGATGTGCATCTTCACTATTTAATCCTAGTTCATTGTAGAGAAAAACTTCAAGGAGCTGCTGGTGTCGAATTAACTCTTTAGCAAGATCCTTTCCTTTTTCTTTCAATTCGACTTCATGATATGGTTCATAATCAACTAAATCCTTGCTTATTAAACGGTCTATAGCACTTCCTACTGTAGAGTGAGGAGTATCAAGATCTTTCGCTATTTTCCCAATTTTCATTGGCGTTCCTAATTCATGTAACAACTTGAGTATTTTATAATCTAAGTCAATCATTTTTAGAGATTTTATATCTGTCAGAATCTTTGAGAATTTTAATTTTTTAATGAATGTGAGGCCTGAGAGAAATTAATAAATACATTACAATAACTCCTAATGTGATTAGAATAAATTGTTTCAAGATTTCTTTAGGGCTCCATTTTCTATGAAGCTCCGGA